>NZ_LFRG01000086.1:0-5551 GCF_001573875.1 Clostridium sp. ATCC 25772 | reverse complement strand
ACGTATATTAAGTATTTGTAGAAAGATTTTTATTATTCAGTATAATTTTAGCTATCAACTTGGAACCCTATATATGGATGCAATCTATAACTTAAATTTATACATCAAATTTTTGTTATCAGTTGAGAAAAATAAGTGCAAATATATTTAGTTAAAGAAATTATGAATTTAGGATGAAAATGGCAACCACTTTCTGAAAATGATTTTAAAAAATCTATCAATATAATTTGATTTGAAAGTTTATAAAAACATACGTTGAGAATTACTAGGAACGAAGTGAATAGTAATAACCACAACTGTTAACTATTCACTCTTAACTTTTAACTAAAATAATTTGTTAGTTATTGAAAAAATATTAATTTGAGTTTTCTCATTTGATAAATGAATAATTTTAAGAGTCAACTTGGAACCCTATAAATGTATTTACTTTTTAACCAATACACATAATACCATTAACAATAATTTTTTAACAATTTTTTTTCAAACTGTATAAATCATCTATATTTAATATATGTTCAAAATTTTTTAAATTTTTATCTTGTTTTTTTCGACAAAACCCGTATAATATAATCTTGTAGCCACTAAATTATTAACAAATTGTAAACTTTGTAAAGGAGGAAATAAAATGTCATCAAATAATAATAATAAAAAATTATCTTTAACTGCACTAATATTAATGATATTTACTTCAGTTTATGGCTTTAATAATATGCCAAGATCATTTTACTTAATGGGATATGGTGCTATACCATTCTACATAATTTCATCTTTAATATTTTTTATTCCATTTGCATTTATGATAGCAGAATATGGAGCAGCATTTAAAAATGAAAAAGGTGGTATTTTTTCTTGGATGGAAAAATCAGTAGGACCTAGATATGCTTTTGTTGGAACTTTTATGTGGTACACATCAGCAATAATTTGGATGGTTAATATATCATCTACTATTTGGATTCCACTTTCTACAGCTATTTCTGGAGTTGATAAGACTTCAACTTGGACTATATTGGGATTGAGCTCTCCTAAAACCCTTGGAATTTTAGGAATTTTATTAATAATACTTATAACTTTTATATCTACAAAGGGGTTAGATAAAATAAAAAAAGTTACTTCTATAGGTGGTACTGCTGTTGCATTACTTAATATTTTACTTATAGGTGGAGCTATAATTGTATTAATAGGCAATGGTGGAAAACTTGCTCAACCAATAGATTCACTTTCATCATTTATTTCTTCACCAAATCCAGCTTATACTAGCCCTATATCTATTCTGTCATTCTTAGTTTTTGCAATTTTTGCATTTGGTGGAATAGAAGTTGTTGGTGGTCTTGTTGATGAGACAGAAAATGCTGAAAAAAACTTTCCAAAAGGTTTAACTTTTTCAGCTATAGTTATAGCTGTTGGTTATGCTATTGGCCTATTTTGTATAGGAATATTCACTAATTGGGATAAAACATTATCTTCTGATGTAGTTAATAAAGCCAATGTTGGTTACATAGTAATGAATAACCTAGGATATACTCTTGGAACAACATTTGGTGCTAGTGAAGCAGTATCAATATCAATTGGTAACTGGATTGCTAGGTTTGTTGGACTTTCCATGTTACTTGCATTATTTGGAGCATTTTTTACTATGACATATGCACCAGTAAAACAATTAATAGAAGGTTCTCCAAAAGGATTATTCAACGATAAAATATCTAAAGTTGAAAATGGAATACCTGTAACTGCAATGAAGGTTCAAGCCGTTGTTGTAATTGTAATAATTGCATTAGTATCTTTCGGAGGAGATGCCGCTACTAAATTCTTTGATATATTAATAGCTATGACAAATGTTGCAATGACTATACCTTATATGTTCTTAGCAGGTGCTTTTATATCATTTAAAAGAAAAGATGAAATTAAAAAGCCATTTGTAATGTTTAAAAGTAAATCAGTATCTTTAATATTAACTATAATTGTTACAGCTACTGTTGGCTTTGCAAATATATTTTCTATAATAGAACCTGCTATTAATGATGACTATGTCACTTCAATATTCAGTTTAGCAGGACCATTAATATTTACAGTAGTTGCATTAATCTTATATTCAAATTACGATAAAAAAAAGAAGGCTAATAAACTGTAAAACAAAAACATTGACAACTAATGTCAATGTTTTTTTGTTTGATTTATTGGTAATATTAATGTGAATTTACTCCCCTTACCTAATTCACTTTCAACTTTTATTTCTCCATTATGAAGTTCTATTATTTGTTTAGTTACAGTCAATCCAAGACCACTTCCACCATGTTCTTCCGTACTTTTGCTGTAGGTCTGAGAAAATCTATTAAATATACTTTCATGATATTTTTTATCTATTCCTATACCAGTATCTTTAATATCTATATATACTTTATAACTATCAGTCCAAACAATAACTTCTATCTTTCCACCTTTTTCAGTAAATTTCACTGCATTTCCAATTAAATTAATTAAACACCTCTCTATTGTATCTACATCACATTCAATTTCAAATTCTTCTATCTCTGGATCTATAATTAATTCTATACCATTATTTTCTACAAAATTTTTCATTGAAAGTGCTAGTTCCTCAACTATATAAATAATATCTACTTTTGCTATATGTAACTTATATTCTCCAGCTTCTATTCTTGAAGTATCTATTATATTATTTATAAGCCTTAATAACCTTTTAGAATTTCTTTGTAAAACTAACATATATTCCTCTAATTTATTTCTACTTATTCCCTCACTAGACTGATTAAAATTAGTTATTAATTGTACTGATGATAAAATTAAATTTAAGGGTGTTCTTAGTTCATGAGATAAATTAACGAAATAGTTGTTTTTATATTTTTCAACTTCAATAACTTGTTTATATAATTCTTCATTCTCTGCAAATTTAATATTAAGTTGATGAGTTCTCTCAAATATTATGGATTCTAAAATTTTCACATAATTCCATGCTATATATATAATTAGTAAAATTACCAACAAATATATTAGATAGGCCCATCCAGACTTCCAAGGTGGATTCAATATTTTTATATTAAGTTCTGTAGGATTACTCCAATTACCATTTGAACTTCTTGCTGTAACTAAAAACTTATAGTTTCCTGGTGGAATATTTGTATACTTTGCATAGTTTCTATTTTCTGAATCTATCCAATCATCGTCTAGACCTTGCAATTTGTAATAATATGTTGTTTGTGCAGTGTTTTTAAAGTCAGGTAAAAAAAACTCAAAATTTAAATAGTTCTCATCGTATTTTAATTCAATATTTTTTGTTATATTTATATCTTTTGTATTAAATTTTAAACTTTCAATTTTAACCTTTGCAGTATAATCAGGCTTATTTATATTCTTTGGATAAAAGCTATTAAATCCACTTGTCCCTCCAAAAAACATCTCACCATTTTTACTTTTAAAATAAGAATATGTATTAAATTCTTTATTCTGTAATCCATCTGTTATATCAAAAACTGTAAAGCTATCTCTTTCAATATTATATTTACAAATTCCATTGTTTGTACTTATCCAAGGATTCTTATCATCATCAATTAAAATTCCATATGTAAAATTATTTGAAAGACCATTTTTATCATTATACGTTATAAATTTTTCATTTTTTATGTTAAATTTATTTATTCCGTAACTAGTTGCAATCCATAAATTACCTATGCCATCTCCAGTTATGCATTTTATAGCATTAAAACTTATTGTATTCGATTCACCTTTTATATGAATATAGTTTTTAACTTCCTCCGTATCCCTATTATATTTTACTATTCCTCCATCTATAGATGTCCCAAACCATATATTCCCATATTCATCTTCATATATTGACGTTATAGACTTGTCCATTATATTATTATCATTAAATATGTATGAGTAGTCTTTAAAATTCCCATTTGAGTCTAATGTGCATACTCCATTTGTTGTCCCAATCCAAAGGATTCCTTTATTATCAATAAAAAGTGATCTAACATCATTATTTATTAGACTATTTTCATTGTCCTCATGATAGTAACTAGTAAATTTTCCAGTATTTTTATTAAATTTATTTAATCCATTAGCTGTAGCTATCCATATCTCGTTACCTTTACCTGTAATTTGCCATATTTGATTGTCACTTATGGATTTTATATCATCTTTTTTAAATACTTTAATAGAATTATTGTACCTATCTAAAACATTTAATCCATCATTTTTTGTACCTAACCAAATTAACCCATCATCATCTTCATATATTCCTGAAACTTGATCTGAACTTAAAGTCTCCTCCATCATAGGAATCCTTTTATAGTGTGTAAATAACTTATTAGGATTAAAAATGCTAATTCCTCCATAGGTTCCTACCCATATTAATCCGGATTTGTCTTGGGTAATTGATAACACATTATCACTCACTAAACTTTGACTATCATAATAATTGTTTTTATAAGTTATAAAATTATTATCTTTAATGTTTATTAATCCATTATCACTGCCAATCCACATATTTTCTGAATCATCTTTAAATATACTACTTATGTTCCCATTTAAATCCTCATAATTATATTTGCTCATTTTATTAGTTTTTATATTTAATTCAAATAATCCATTTTCTTTTGTTCCTATAAAAATTTTTTCATTATCGTTGTACACTTTAGTTATATATGTACCATTTACTAAATCATTATTATATCTTATAAGTTTGTTATTTTTGACTTCAAACTTGTTTAATCCATTATTTGTACTTATCCATATATCACCGTTTATATCCTTACATATACTAGTTATAAAATCACTACTTAACGAGTTAATATTATTTATTTCATTAAAAAATTTATCTACTTTTTTAGTTTTTTTATCTATTATATTTAATCCATTTTCTGTAGCCACCCATATTTTTTCATTACTATCTTCCATTATATCAATAATCTTATAATGTGATAAATCACTGTATGCATTATATGTTTCTAAAACTTTACCATCTTTACTTATTTTATTTATCCCTCGCGAAGTACCTATCCATAGATATCCTTCTGCATCTTCAAATATATCAGATATACAATTGGAATTTATACTTATATTTTCTTCATCATATCTATATACATAAAACTGATGTCCATCATATCTATTTAGTCCGTCATCTGTTCCTATCCAAATATATCCCTCACTATCTTGAAATATTACATTCACTGATGATTGAGATAAACCATCATCTACTGTTATATTTTCAAAATTTAATTTATGAATTTCTGTTTCTCCATAAACAGAATAATTCTTTATACAAAATATAATTAAAAATATAAAAATCATTATAATTTTTTCTTTCATATCAAACTCCTTTTAATAAAATTACTCTATCTAAGTATTTGAATATTCAAATCAACATTCTATTACAAACTTTATAATTATATTATAGTATTTTTATTACATATACTTGTACTTTTACTAATAAAATTTAATAATTTTTTAAATTTTACTAGGACGTGTCTGAAAACAAAATATCTAAAACTTATTTAGATAAAACAAAAATAGCAGCAATATAAACAAATGCGAG
>NZ_LFRG01000085.1:0-5997 GCF_001573875.1 Clostridium sp. ATCC 25772 | reverse complement strand
CTAACTATTTGGGGTATCCAAGTTTTGGAATGGATAATTTTAAAAGTCAACTTGGAACCCTATATAGGGAAACAAGCTCAAATTTAAATTTATTCAATAACTTTAAAATATTTTTATACAGAATTAAGTATTGAGTTTAGGTGCTTGCGAGCTAGTAGCACTATTTTAGGTATTCAAGTTTTGGAATTAATGATTTTTAAAATCAACTTGAAACCTATATTATTTTTATTATAAGGTAAGTTATAATTATTTATAACTATAGGGAAACAAGCTCCCATTTGAATTTATTTAATAATTTTAAAATATTTTCATACAAGATTCAGCATTGAATTCTAAGTAATTCGGAGCATGTCTCACTATTTTAGGTATCCAAGTTTTGGAATAGATAATTTTAAGAGTGAACTTGGAACCTTATATAGGAATAATTAAAATTGCAATTTTAGTACATAATAAAGAAAGGTGATAGATTTATGGAAAGATTAGATAAAATAATAGCAAATCTAGGATATGGAACAAGAAAAGAGGTAAAAATTCTTTGTAAAAAAGGGGAAGTTTTAGTTAATGGTAAATCTGTAAAAGATAGTGGGTTAAAGGTAGATCCGGATAAAGACATTATACAAGTTAGTGGAGAAACTTTAAATTATAGAGAGTTTATATATTTATTGATGAATAAGCCCGATGGTGTTGTTAGTGCTACTTTTGATAATTATGATGAAACGGTTATAGATTTACTAGATGAAGAATATAAGGCATTTGAACCATTCCCAGTTGGAAGACTTGATAAAGATACTGTGGGATTATTACTTATAACAAATGATGGAGAATTAAATCACAAGCTTATAGCTCCTAAAAATCATGTGGATAAGGTTTATTATGCTGAGATTGATAAGGAAGTAACAGATGAGGACATAAAGAAATTCGAAAATAGAATAACTTTAGATGATGGATATTTATGTATGCCTGCTAAATTAAATATATTAGAATCTGGTGAAAATGGTTCTTGTGTAGAAATTACAATTCAAGAAGGAAAGTTTCATCAAGTAAAAAGAATGTTTGATGCTGTAGGTAAATCTGTAGTTTACTTAAGAAGAATAAGTTTTGGACCACTAAAAATAGATGAAAGTATAGAAGAAGGAAAATATAGAGAACTAACTGAAGAGGAAATAAATATACTAAAAAACCTTTAAAAGCTAAGAAAAATATGTAATAATATGTCATATGAATTAATAAAACATTAACAAAAAGTACACAGAAATAAAATTAGTATTGTAATCAATAGTAAAAATTTGAAAAAAATGTGGAAAAAAATAAAAAAAGTGATTTTTTCAAATTTTTTTACAAATTTACTTGAATAAAATATTAAAAAAGACTATAATGTAATTGCAAAATAAATAAAGAGATATATAGCCCCCTTTTTATTTATTTATAACAGCCCAACCCCAAGGGCTGTTATGTATTTATTATATGTCAAATTATTTAATCATATAATTTGAAATAAAAATCTTCTAGTTGTAGCTAGAAGATTTTTATTTTTGTTAACAAATACATATTTTATTAACAAAATTCAAGATTTTAAATTCCAATAGTTAAAGATATAGGGAAACAAGCTCAAATTTAAATTTATTCAATAACTTTAAAATATTTTTATACAAAATATAGTGTTGAATTTCAAGTGATTCAGAGCATGTCTCACTATTTTAGGTATCCAAGGTTTGGAATGGATAATTTTAAAAGTCAACTTGGAACCCTATAAAAATACAGGGTGTATGATGAAGAAATAAAGATGAAATATTTTAAAGATATTTGTTACAAAATAATAATATAAAATAGAGTAATAGTAGGCGTATGTTTAAATTTTACAGGAGAATTGTCCATATCAAATAGGTGAAAATACTGGCTTATTAATTATTTAATTATGCTTAATATAAATAATTAACATATTAATAGATGAAAAGTGTGATAATATAAATAAATGATATTTAAAATATTTTTATATAAAATGTGATGTTGAATTTAAAGTATTTTCGAGTATATCTCATTAATTGGGGTATCCAAATTTTAGAATAATAATTTTAGAAGTGAAATTGGAACCTTATAATTTAAAAAGAGAGAATATAAATTTTTTTTATATCAATAATTAGGTTGATTTATGTGTATAATTATTAATATATAGATAAAATTTTAGCGAAGTAAATATGAAATTTTCTAAATAGATATCATAAATTAAGGAGGTATAAAATGAATATAAGAGAAGTTCTGCTTAGTTTTATGGCAGAAGAAGCATATAAGCCTATGACATCTCAAGAACTTGGAAAAATTTTTGGAATAGGCAAAAGAGAAATAAAAGATTTTCAGAAAATATTAGATAGCATGGAACAAGATGGGCAAATAATAAAAAATGATAAAGATAGATATGGTGTGGTAGATAAAATGGGTATGGAAGTAGGTAAATTCCAAGCACACCAAAGAGGTTTTGGATTTGTAATATTAGACGATGATAGACCAGATGTGTTCATACCAGCAGATAATGTTAATACAGCTATGAACGGAGATAGAGTTTTAGTTAAAATACTAAAAAATGAAAATCATGGCAAAAAATGCGAAGGGTTTATAGAGCGTGTAATAGAAAGAAAAAATAAAACTGTTGTAGGATTATATCAAGACAGTAAAAGTTTTGGTTTTGTTGTTCCAAAGGATAATAAAGTTAATAAGGATATATTTATACCAAAGGCAAAAAGAAATGGAGCTAAAACTGGTCAGATGGTAGTTGTGGAAATAACTAAATGGCCAGAAGATAATAGAAAAGCTGAAGGTATAGTTGTTGAAGTATTAGGTTACAAAGAAGAAAAAGGTGTAGATATATTAACTATAATAAGAAAACACAATCTTCCAGAAGAGTTCCCTTATGAAGTAGAACAAGAAGCGGCAGATATAGATGAAGAGATACCAGAAAATGAATATAAAAGAAGAAAAGATTTAAGAGATTTAAAAATGGTTACAATAGATGGGGAAGATGCTAAAGACTTAGATGATGCAGTATCAGTTGAAGTTTTAAGAAATGGAAACTTTAAATTAGGTGTTCACATAGCAGATGTATCTCACTATGTAACTGAAAAATCAAACTTAGATAAAGAAGCATTAAAAAGAGGTAATTCTGTATACTTAATAGATAGAGTTATCCCTATGCTACCTAAAAAACTTTCTAACGGAGTATGTAGTTTAAATCCTAAAGTTGATAGATTAACACTATCTTGTTTTATGGAGATAAATAATGAAGGAAAAGTTGTTGATCATGAAATTTGTGAATCTATAATAAAAACTAATGAAAGAATGACTTATACAGATGTAACAAAAATTTTAAGAGACAATGATAAAGAAACTATAGAAAGATATGATTATCTATATGAAGATTTTAAAAATATGGAAAAGCTTTATGAAATTTTAAGCTCAAGAAGAACTAGAAGAGGTTCTATAGACTTTGAGTTTGACGAAGCTAAGATAATATTAGATGAGAATGGAAAACCTATAGATATAAAACCTTATGAAAGAGCAGTTTCAAATAGAATAATAGAAGAATTTATGTTAGTTGCTAATGAAACTGTAGCTGAACATATGTTTTGGCTAAATACTCCTTTTGTATATAGGGTCCATGAGGATCCAGATGAAGAAAAATTAATGAGTTTTAATGAATTTGTATATAATTTAGGATATTTCATAAAAAATACATCTGAGGTTCATCCAAGAATGCTTCAAGATATATTAGGAAAAGTTAAAGGGAAAAAAGAGGAGCATGTTGTTAGTAGATTATTACTTCGTTCTATGATGAAAGCTAAATATTCACCAGAGT
Source organism: Clostridium sp. ATCC 25772 (assembly GCF_001573875.1). NCBI lineage: Bacteria > Bacillati > Bacillota > Clostridia > Eubacteriales > Clostridiaceae > Clostridium > Clostridium sp. ATCC 25772. Next base: position 2,150 of record NZ_LFRG01000085.1, on the reverse strand, counting down.
GTTTAGGTCACTTTGGTCTTGCAGCTAAATATTACTGTCACTTTACTTCACCAATTAGAAGATATCCAGATTTAATAATTCATAGAATAATAAAAGAATATTTAAATGGTGGCATAAATGATAAGAGAGAGAAAAAATTAAGAAAATCAGTGGAAGTTGCATCTAAACAAGCATCAGACACAGAAAAAATTGCTATTGATGCAGAAAGAGATGTAGATGATTTAAAGAAAGCTGAATACATGGGTGAAAAAATTGGTGAGCAGTTTGATGGAATAGTATCATCAGTAACTAATTTTGGAATATTTGTAGAGCTTCCAAATACTGTTGAAGGATTAGTTCATATAACTGACCTAAAGGATGATTATTATGTGTTTGATGATAAAAATCTTCAACTTATAGGTGAGAGAACTAAAAATATTTATAAATTAGGTGATGAAGTTAGAATTGTTTGCTCAAGAGTAAATTTAGATGCTCATGAAATTTTCTTTGAAATTGTAGAGCAAGATCAAAATGAAGAAGAAAAAAGTGAATAAATAGTTTGAAAAACTTTATTATAAATGAAAAGTCTTAAAATGGAAAATTAAATCCGTTTTAAGACTTTTTTTATGTTTATAAGCAGTAACTAACGACAAGATTATTACTTGGTAAATTTATAGATTAGTTTTTTAGCTTATTTTATTATATAGGGTTCAAAGTGGACTTTAAAAATTATCCATTTAAAAATTTGTATTCCTATATATGTAGTGAAATGTAGAAATTTATAAACTATATTTTAATATATAAATAAATTGATGTAAAAACAACTCGGTTTATGAACCAATTTGATATAAAAAGAATATTATAAACTGAACGAAAGAAAAGCAATCACAAAACTTAGCAATGAAAAATGTTAAGTTATGTTAATCATGTAGTACGGGGGGAGTATAAATGGCCAATAATTTAGTTTTTAATAACGTAGCATCACAGTTGCTAGTTTTAGCTAATGGTGTAGATCCTAATACTCAGCAAACTCATCCAATTCAAGTTGATGCCAATGGTATAATTCAGCTTGGTACAGTAGGCATAACAGGCACAGTAGATGTAGGAAATACGGTAGACGTAAGTGTAACAGGAACAGTACCAGTAACAGGAACAGTAGATGTAGGAAATACAGTAGACGTAAGCGTAACTGGAACAGTACCAGTAACAGGCACAGTAGATGTAGGAAATACAGTAGACGTAAGCGTAACTGGAACAGTACCAGTAACAGGCACAGTAGAAGTAGGAAATACGGTAGACGTAAGCGTAACTGGAACAGTACCAGTAACAGGCACAGTAGATGTAGGAAATACAGTAGACGTAAGTGTAACTGGAACAGTACCAGTAACAGGCACAGTAGAAGTAGGAAATACAGTAGAAGTAAGTGTAACTGGAACAGTACCAGTAACAGGCACAGTAGAAGTAGGAAATACGGTAGACGTAAGCGTAACTGGAACAGTACCAGTAACAGGCACAGTAGATGTAGGAAATACAGTAGACGTAAGTGTAACTGGAACAGTACCAGTAACAGGCACAGTAGAAGTAGGAAATACAGTAGAAGTAAGTGTAACTGGAACAGTACCAGTAACAGGCACAGTAGATGTAGGAAATACAGTAGAAGTAAGTGTAACTGGAACAGTACCAGTAACAGGCACAGTAGAAGTAGGAAATACAGTAGAAGTAAGCGTAACTGGAACAGTACCAGTAACAGGAACAGTAGATGTAGGAAATACAGTAGACGTAAGCGTAACTGGAACAGTACCAGTAACAGGAACAGTAGATGTAGGAAATACAGTAGACGTAAGCGTAACTGGAACAGTGCCAGTAACAGGAACAGTAGATGTAGGAAATACGGTAGAAGTAAGTGTAACTGGAACAGTACCAGTAACAGGAACAGTAGATGTAGGAAATACGGTAGAAGTAAGTGTAACTGGAACAGTACCAGTAACAGGAACAGTAGATGTAGGAAATACAGTAGACGTAAGCGTAACTGGAACAGTACCAGTAACAGGAACAGTAGATGTAGGAAATACGGTAGAAGTAAGTGTAACTGGAACAGTGCCAGTAACAGGAACAGTAGATGTAGGAAATACAGTAGAAGTAAGTGTAACTGGAACAGTGCCAGTAACAGG
>NZ_LFRG01000084.1:0-6247 GCF_001573875.1 Clostridium sp. ATCC 25772 | reverse complement strand
GAATTATAGGGTTTCAAGTTGACCTTTAAAATTACTCATTTTAAAACTTGGATACCTAAAATAGTGAGGCATGCTCCGAATCACTTAGAATTCAACACTGAATCTTGTATGAAAATAGTTTAAAGTTATTGAATAGATTTAAATTGGAGTTTGTTTCCCTATAATAGGGATACCATAAAATTTTGTATGTATAATGTGAAAAATATTTTACACCATACATATTGCACTTATAAAACTTTATATTTTTATTACCACTATTCAAATTTAAAGCATATGAAATAAAGTAAAAACAAATAACTTTATTTATTATTTAATTGAATATGCATAACTAAATTTCACTTGTTATATTAATTAATCCAACGTAAATATTGCTGTAAAAGGAGAATTACTATGTTTACACAAACTGGAGCGAAATGGCCTGAAAAAACATTAAGTATTAATATATCTATTTTTTATAAAGATTTTCAAAAATACTGTGAAGAAAAATTGAAACCTTTTAAACTAACGCCAGGGTTATATAATTATCTTTTATTTATATATTATAATCCCGGATGTAATTTAAATGAAATAAGCACTCATTTAAAAGTAGATAAAGCACTTACAACAAAAACTATTAAAAAGCTTTTAACATTAGGATATGTAGACAAACTTATCAATGAATACGATAACAGAGCCTTTAAAGTATATCCTACAAAAAACTCTATTAATATGATGGAATATTTAGTTACTATATTCGAACAATGGGAAGAAAAAATAACAGCAAATCTTTCAACACACGAAGTTAATAATTTCAACGAGTTTTTTCTTAAAACTCTTCCTAACTTAAATAGATAATGCTTTTAGTACATATTTTAAATAAAAAAGAGATTAATTGGGGATAAAATTAATCTCTTTTTTATTTAGTCTATTAAATTTTACAAATAATAATAAATTCTTTAATTTTTCCAAATACTATAATGAAACCACATATAATTTTTATTTATCATAATAACTTAGGCATATGAAAAGAAATAACAAATCAAAGATTCGAAGCATATTTATCACAAGACAAGGAGATGTGATCTATTCATAGTGGGGCTATGTCTGAATTTTTATCGATGAAGTATTTATAGAAAATAAGTAAGAATACTGGCTTATTATTTATTTCATTATGCCTTATATAGAAGGAGATTTTTATTTATGAATTTCAAATTTAAAAATAAATTTTCATATGTAATTTTTATAGTATTTTTAATATACATATTTTCAAATAGTACTTGTTCTGCTGCTTCAGTTTTAGATTCTAATGATGATGTTAAAAGCTATATAGTAACCCACTTTCAAAACAGAAATAGCTCTATATTAGATGGTGACATAAATTTTATTCAAAATAATTATGATACATCATCAAGTAATGGTAAATACGCCTTAGACCATGAGATACGTAGAATAAAATATCTTAGAGATTGGGCAGGAGAACGTGGAATAAAATTTACGGATATACAATCAAATTGTGATTTCAAAAATTTAAATTGTAATAATAACTCATATGATTTTAGAGTTGATGAAGAATGGATTTTCAAATATGTTTATGAAGATGATATAAATTCAACTGAAAACTTATTTGGAGTAAATTTGTTTCATATAATGAACTTAAAAAAATCAAATAATAATTATATTATTTCTAAAGAGTGGTATTTAGATTGTTTTGAAGATGCATTAAAATCATATGACGGTTCTTATGAAGGTACAACATTAGATAATCCTAAAGATAAAGTTTTCAACTTTGAAAACATAAGAAATAATGACGGTATTAATACGAATAGTTCTTCTAAAAATTATAATAAATTTAAAGCTGTAGAATATTCCGACAGATACTGTGGAGTCCCTTCTTTAAGCAATAATCCTGAAAAATACAATAAAAAATATATTAATTTTACTGGTTCCGGTGGAAATTGTACTAACTTTATATCTCAGTGTCTAGGCGACATAGAAGGTGGTAATTTATCTCAAGATTATACTTGGTATACTACTAATAAAACTCATACTCACAAAGATTATTCACCTGCATGGGTTAATGCAGATGCTTTTAAAAATTATCTTTTATATAGTGGCAAAGGTTCATTAATAAAAAAAGCCTCTTTTGAGGAATGTTTAAAATTTAATGAATCTACTGGCAAAAAATACATTGATTCTTTAGAACTTGGAGATGTAATTGCATACTCTAAAAAAAATGATATAGATCATAATGCTATAGTTACAGGTTTTGATAGTAAAGGCTATCCTCTTATAAATTCACATACTGTAGATAGATATCATGTTCCTTTTGACCTAGGTTGGGGCGATAAAGATATATATTTCTTATTAATTCATATAAAATAAAAACTTATCTTATAAAAATGGATATGTCACCTACAATGCTTATATTGTAAGTGTGACATATCCATTTCTAGTACCTCGATCTTTCTTTTAATTGTCTATCAATTTCTCGTTTATGAGCCTTTTCAAGCATAGAATCTCTCTTGTCATAGCTCTTCTTACCTTTGCAAACTCCTAAATTGACTTTAACTTTTCCATCTTTTAAATACAGTGCCAATGGAATTAAAGTATGACCTTCTTGTTGAAGTAACCCTATAAGTCTTCTTATTTGCTCTTTATGCAGTAACAGCTTTTTCTCTCTAAGTGGATCAACATTAAATATATTACCTTGCTCATACGGACTTATATGCATTCCAACTATAAAAACTTCTCCGTTTCTAATTTCAGCATAGCTTTCTTTTATATTTGCTTTTCCAGCCCTTATAGATTTCACCTCTGTACCAACAAGAACAATTCCAGCTTCCATACCTTCTTCAACAAAATAGTCATGTCTAGCTTTTCTATTTTCTACTAAGGTTTTAGTCCCTACTCTTTTAGCCATATAAACACCTACTCTCAACTGTTATAAAAATTACGACTCTTTATTATTTTATGGTATCATAGATTATTTTACATTTCTACTAATTTAATAAATTATGAATACAATTAATAAATAAAGTAACTAATTATAATTTTATATTATACTAACCAATTATCTGTTGTTGAATATTAATTCTAAACTTTATCTCTCCATCACTTTTTCCTTGAATTCTTATATATTTAGAGTAGTACCTTGGAACAACAATTTCTGTTTCATTTGGATGAACAGAAATAACAGGTTCATTTATTATATAGTTTTCCCCATCAGGACTAAAATAAACAAAAAATTCTTGGCAAGTATCACTTTCATTTGTTATAAAAATAGTTGTCTGATGTGCAAATGCAACTTTTATATTTGGAGTACTTACACATTCATATCCTTCCAACAACAATAATACTTCATAAAATATTGTTTTAAAAAAAGATTCTATTTTAACTATTGCTAAACCACATGGAATTTTTAATTTTAAAAAATTATTTTTATCCATATCAACACCCCTAATATTTTATTAAATAAGGAATTTAATCTTATTAAATTCCTTATTTAAATTTAAAATTTATATGAATAAATTTTTATAAAAAATATCTAATGTTACTTCATCTATAACTTCAAATTCTTTAAAAGATCTTGTAATTTCTTGTACTGCAAGTGAATTGTATCCATATCTATGGTATAGCTTAGCTAATTCTAATAATACCTTATTGGAGTTTATATAGTTTAAACTATTAAGCATTTTTTCGAATAACTGAAAATCATTAGTTGATAATATTATGTCTAATATATTAATTATTTCACTTAAATATTCTTCTGGTAAATCATCTATTGTTATTTTTTCATCTTTAGCTATTGAATTCATAAGCATTATAGATTTTCTTTTCACATCATTAGTTATTTTATCAAAATCTTCTTCATATACCTCTTTATTAGTTAATATTTTTATAATTATGATATATATAATACCTAGCTCATAGTATGGAGACTCTTTTGGAAGCCTTCTAAATTGATAATAAGCCTTAATATATTCTTTAGTATTAAATAAGCACTTTCCTAAAACAAATACACTTTGATCCGTCTCAACTGCATTAAGCTTATCATTTAATTCTTCTAAAATCCCATTATAAAGTTTAGCTTCCATTAATATCATAGATAAAATAACAACTTCACCTTTATTTTCTAAATCAAAATAAATTTTTAATTTTTTAACTGTTTCCTTTTCATCTTCTAATATCTTAAAATATGATTTTGCTAAACCAGTATATTCTGGCCAAAAAGATTTATCACATAAAATAGCTTTTTTATAATTTATTATAGCTTCTTCATAATCACCTAAACTATAATATATTTCTGCAATATTATAGTAAGCTCTAAATGTGGCACAACCATTTAAAAATGTTAGATATATAGGTGATTCTCCTTGTTCAATAGCTTTTTCATAAGTTTTTACTGCCATAGTATATTTTTTCTGTTTTTCATAAACTTCGCCTTTATAATATATAAGTTCTGTAAAATTCGGATAAAATTCTAATCCCTCATCTATAGCTTCTAATGCCATATTATATCTTTTTAATGCAATTAATGCTAATATTCTTCTTAAAGCTAATTTATTTCCATATCCCTGTCTTGGATCCATAGCTTTATAACCAGTATCAAAATGTTCTAAGGCACTTTTAACATCACCTAAGGCAAAATATTCGTTTCCCATATTAAAATTAACAAATCCGTTAAATGGGTCTTTTTTAAGTTCTTCTCTTAATATATTCATATTACGCTCTCTTTTATTTTGTGCTTGAGTAACTGCTGGAATGTATCCTCTATGATAGATTCTAATTTCTTCTGATGGAAATCTTCCATAATCCATAGGCTTTATTTTATTATTTATTTGCTCATGTATTGCACCTACATATTCATATTCCCCTGTATTTTTTATAAGTCTTAAATTTAAATTACAAGTATAATTTTTCAAATCTGCTTCTGAGTTTAAGCTTAAAGTTTTGAAAAAATGACCATCGTATTTTGAATTATTTACTATATCTATAAATTTTTCTCTATCTTCTTTTTCAAATTCATCATCGCCATCAAGTATTAAAATCCAATCTTTTGTTGCTTTAGATAATGAGAAATTTCTAGCATTTGCAAAGCTATTATCCCATTGATAATAATAAACTTTTGCACCAAAACTTTCTGCAATTTCTACAGTTTTATCTTTTGAACCAGTATCTACTACTATAATTTCATCTACTAAATCCTTAACACTTTCAAGGCATCTTCCTAAAAATCGTTCTTCATTTTTCACTATCATACAAACACTAACAGTTCTTTCTCTTTTCATTTTTCATATCCCCACCTTTAAGGAGCGTGTAGCTGAAAAACTACACGCAAACATATTATTTAAATTATGCCTTTAAAACACTATGCTCTTCCAACAAAGGAAACAGTTACTGATAAATCTGTTCCTGAATAACTTAATCTAGCATTATTAGCATATTTAGATGGTACAACTATTGCAGATCCTGATGGTCCTACTGTTACTGTTCCTGCTACCGAATCTGTAACATATACACCACCAACTGTTGGAGCTAATTGAATTCCTATATAAGCAGTGTTTGTAGCACCATTCTCAATATAATATGCATATTCAGTAAGACTGTTTACAGTTTCAGTCAATACAACACCTGTTCCAGTTCCTGTTATATTACTAGCAGTATAAGTTGTATAATATCCGCTAACTGTAACTGAACCTGATGAGATTACTGTTCCTGTTACGCTTACTTCTACCGTATTTCCTACATCTACTGTTCCTGTTACTGGTACTGTTCCAGTTACACTTACGTCTACTGTATTTCCTACATCTACTGTTCCTGTTACTGGCACTGTTCCAGTTACACTTACTTCTACTGTATTTCCTACATCTACTGTTCCTGTTACTGGCACTGTTCCAGTTACACTTACTTCTACCGTATTTCCTACATCTACTGTTCCTGTTACTGGTACTGTTCCAGTTACGCTTACGTCTACTGTATTTCCTACATCTACTGTTCCTGTTACTGGTACTGTTCCAGTTACACTTACTTCTACCGTATTTCCTACATCTACTGTTCCTGTTACTGGTACTGTTCCAGTTACACTTACTTCTACCGTATTTCCTACATCTACTGTTCCTGTTACTGGTACTGTTCCAGTTACACTTACTTCTACCGTATTTCCTACATCTACTGTTCCTGTTACTGGCACTGTTCCAGTTACGCTTACGTCTACTGTATTTCCTACATCTACTGTTCCTGTTACTGGTACTGTTCCAGTTACGCTTAC
>NZ_LFRG01000083.1:0-6052 GCF_001573875.1 Clostridium sp. ATCC 25772 | reverse complement strand
AATACTGTAAAGAATTTAGACAATGTTGTACATGGAAATATTAGCAACTTAGTACATTTTTATTTTAGCATTCATATTAGATGAAAATTTTGAATTGACAAGTCTTAAAAGCTTTTTAAATATCGTCCCTTCGTACGAAGAAAAAATCCCAATTTACTTCATTGATTTCTATTGACAATATACAGTTCTTCAAATTTAACTTTTATATCTATAATGTCATCAAAGGAAATTTTTAATATCTAGGTATCGATTTTTTTATGATTACTAATATCTGCATACCCTGGCTACAAAAAAATCACTCAACCCACATTGAATGTGAATTGAGTAAAATTTGAATAGATTTCTAAACATCTAAAAATACTAGTCGATGCACCCTATAATATTGCCTTAATCAAAATACTCTGCAAATTCATCAAGATATAATTCTTTAATTCTTTGTATTGCATTTATCAAATTATATTTTGTAGCTTCGTCATACTTTTCTGGATTCTTAACGATTCTCTTTGCTTGCAAATCAGCAGAATACATTGTAATAAGTTTTTGAATCTTGCACTTTGATTTATCTCTTACCTTGAATGTTTTTTGCGTTAAATAATTTGCGCCTGCACAATGAGGACAAACCGGATACATATAACAATCATTAAAACAGTAATCATCAATGAAATCTTCTGTTTTACTATAATCGCAAGAACAAATTTTTTCTAGTTCTTTCCCTTCAAATGTCATTGGAGTAACAAATGGACATGGTCTCCTTGTCCCATCCACATCAAAAAAGATTGCTCCCGTTCCAATTCCACACCACTTTTTCTTTGGATGATTTTTATCTTCACACATCTCCAGTTTTCGGTTCATCATTTGATCTAAACGGAGATTATTGTTTTCAACATAAAAGTCAACAAGCCCTTCCAATTGAGGTATTATCATTTTGATATACTTCTCATCGCTCCAATTAAATTCACCTTCAAACAGATTTACCCCACCTATTTCGCAGAATCCTAATGAATGCATATATTTGATATTCTCAGCCAAATGCTCTAGGGAGTATTCTGATAAAGTCATCTTAATTCCTTGGCATGGCCATGTTTTTACGAAGAAATCAATATCAATTTTATCAAAAGAATTGCTACGATTATGATTATGTGTATCAGGCAATCCATCAAGACTAAGGCCTAAAACGAATATTTCTTTATGTACAACAAGCCATTCTTTCATTTTGTCAGTCAGGACTGTGCCATTCGTTGTTGCATAAAAAATATATTCTTCACTCGGATTTTTTTTCTGAGTATATTCAATAACATTTTTAATCAAATCAAATTCGAGCATTGGCTCTCCGCCGATAAAACCAATCTCTACACCACTCATATCATCTGGAACATTATCAAAAATCCAATCAATACATTTTTTTGCAGTATCTAATGACATTCTATTATCTGTATCATGTTCCTGATAGCAATATACACAATCCAAATTACAATTATGTGTTACACATATTGTTGGAGAAAACCTTGTTTTGTTTTTTCCACTCATAGTTAATTATTAAGCCTCCTAACGTAAAAAGCTGTCTGTCAACCTCCAAGCAAATCTGCAGTAGAAAATTGACAAACAGCTCCTCATTTTTTGCCCCGAGTTTTTTTCTAACTACATGCACCAGAACAACTTCTACCACAGTTTCCAGTACATCCTGTTTCACATCCGCCAGAACAACTCTGTCCACAATTGCCGGTACAACCACAACCGCTTGCATATACTAAGCCATCTGCAAGTGCATATGATTGTTGGGGTTTAAGTGAGTCTAATGCGTCCATCAGACTGTCTTTTAAAATTGACATGCCAAATACCTCCTAAAGTTTTTAACACCATCATTTTACCATTTTTTAAACAAATTGGCAATGTAAATAGCCAATTTTCTGCATTTTTCACACATAATCTTTATGGTAATTACTCAATGAACTTATATACAATATCTGTTACCTTTTTCTGTTTCAAATCTTGTGTAATATAATGCAAAACTTCATCTTGCTGATTTTTAATCCAAAATATAGGATTTCCTTTAAAAATAGTAATCTCGCAATACTTACTATCTGTCTGCGCCACAAATCGAATTCCAAAAATTGCCCCACACTGATACATTATATTGATTGACCCTTTCAACGCAGCTTTAACCTTGGCTACAGAAGATATATCCGACTTATCTACTGGTATTCCCTTAAATTTTTGAGGTTCTGTGAGCATAGTCAAATCATTGCTAAAATCGACATTTTGTATTAGCTTTCTGCAACGAGAACAAAGTGTTTGCAAATTTCTTATTGAAGAGTACCCCAAAGCCAAATTAATAGGCTCTGCATATAACTTGTTCTTTTTTCCATCAATTCCACAACACTTGCAGCTTCCATCTCTTAACTTAACTGCGCTTACAAGGCTTTTTGCATCAATAACTTCATATTCTTTATCATCAGTATCATCTCCTGCTACATACGATTCCCCTGTACCACTAAGAAGTTTTTTAGTCATATTTAAGTCTACAGCCACCTTAAAATTGTAAAATGACTCATACAATTTGGGCCATAATGATCCGGTTCTTGAGTACTCTCGATTTAAAATAGAAATCTGCTTTTCTGGTATCTCATTTCGAATTAATTCCAGTATTCTTTCCATATCATCATCCAAGTTTAAATTAGCCTGTACATACAAAGGTTCTTCTCCGTTTTGAGCTATGTGTCTTATAATTTTTACAAGATTATCACTGTTTTCATTCACAGTGCAATCAAAATCAAATTTTAAAGACAGTTCATGAAGTTGTTCCTGCACTTTTCTTTCATCGAAATTCTCCTTTTTCCATTCTTCAAGCAGAATGTCTTTGTTATCAAGTATATATTTAATCAAATCATCATATTTCTTCTTATTCTTTTGCAAAACATTAGCGTAATCTTCAATCAGTTTGATTGTATCATCTTCATCATACATAAACTCCACATATTTTACAGTGTACCATCCATCTGGAACATATTTAGCATAATCTTCAATAAGTTTATTGTCTTTAGACAATGCCTTATTCAATTCCATAAGCATTGTAAACGAAAAAGTATAGATAGGATGACTGGTTCGCTCAATACGTTCTTCACTTAATTCACCTAAACCGGATGGGATATACCATATAACCGATTTATCCCACCTGTTTCCAAACAACACAATATTTGCTTCTTTTTTCTTTCCTCCGGCTCTTTCTCCACGCAGACAACGTCCAATCATTTGATTAAACAGAATATAGCTCTGTGTTTCATGGGAAATAAATACAGTCTTTACTGTAGGTATATCAGCACCCTCTGTAAGCATTTTAACGTTAAGAAGTACATCAAATTTATCTTTTCTAAATTCCTCAATAACTTCTCCATTTGTCTTATCTCTACCATTGTTAAAAGAATATATTGTATCACATCTTACACCATGTTTTCGGAATTCGTCTTTCATGTACTCACATTGATACCATCGATCCAGAAAAATAATGGTTTTCCCATACTCACTTTTGTTCTTAAGGTATTCAGAAATTATGAATTCATTTCGTTCTTTGTTCTCTGCTAGTTCCTCGATAATATGCTCTGGAATTTCACGGTGCTTTTTTACTAACCAGAAATAGTCCTCTTCATTCAAAGCTATCTTTGTAGGTGTTTTTATATATTTGAAATTTTCTTTTGCAAGAATTCCTTGTTGTTGTAATAATTCCTTTTCAACTTCATAGATAACTCCCTTATCAAAGATTTCCCAGAGCCAGCCTCTTCTACTTTCATTTGTATATGTCGGAGTTGCAGTCAGCCCCAAAAGCCATAACTTAGGTGCGGCTTCTTTTAGTTCCATTATCATCTTTCGAAAACCATATGCCGGTGCATGATGTGCTTCATCTAAAACACATATTAAATTTTCAATATTACCATTCACAAATGACGAATACGCATTTTCTGACTCAGCATTTTTACTTGCACTTTGTGTAGTGATTAAAATAATATCATCTGTTTTTTTTATGTCTTTTATCTTACTGTGTCCTTTTTCACTAGAAACTCTCCTGATTGATAAATCTTGAGATAAATTATCCTTTATACAATAATATGCTTGGTTCAGTAATTCGAAAGATTGTGCAAACCATATTATCTTCACTTCATGGCTTTGTAATATTTCATTTAACCAATAAACTGCTGTATATGTTTTGCCTCCTCCGGTTGGTATTGATACAATCCCACAATTTTGATGATTTCTGTCAGAAAAACTCTTTTGAATGGCTTGAATTGCTTCAAATTGATGTGGTAACAATTCGTATTTCATACTCTACCTCCATTCCGTTATTCCACTCTAACATATATTCTACGCTTATTAGTTTATCAAAACAACATATAGAAAAAATTGATATGTATGAAGCTCTAATAGAAGAAGGGTTTAATATAAGTTATACATCTGTAGCTAAACTAAAGCAGCAAATTCTATAGAATGTAAACAAAAGAAGCTTATATAAGACAAGAATATAATACTGGTGATGTAGTTAAATTTAGAATTTTTAAGCTTGGTTTTATATATATGATTAAATCTTATATTGTTCATTAAATTTTAAATATAAAAAAAAGACCGTATCAAATTTGATACTGTTATAGCTTTGATATATTTATTTATAGGCAAAGGATATGTTGGAAATAAATGTATTGGATACTTTGAAAAATTCGTTTAATTTCTTATCCTCTAAATTATAGCAATACAAGGCATTTGGATAAACTGTTATATTACCATAAATAGATTTTTCACTTGTCCCAGTGGGTACAGCAGCAAAATAAAGTTTTTTTCCATCATAACTAAGCGCTGCAATATAAGGCTGGGAAATTTCAGGAACTTCGTTTGGTTTTCCAAGCTGTTCTTGAGTTAACAAAGTATCTATTTTATTACTCTTCAAATCTAGCTTATAAAATCCTTTTTCATTATCCTTCATACCTGTTCCACCTAGTATGATAGAATCTTTCGATTTTGATAAGGAAATCGAATCTAATCTTGAAGCCTTTATCTCAGTTATTACCTTCCTATTACTTCCATCCATATTCATTTCTATAATATAATAATTAATTTTTGCCAAATCATCATTTTTCTTGAATTTCTTCGTCACATATTCATCATAAGGAAACGCTAATGCGATAATTTTATTATCACCAATATCAAAATCTTGTACACCTAAATTTGGAGAACCTAATTCAATAGTTTTCCCTTCCTTTTTATTAACATCTATTCGTGATATTTGTGGAATTGGAGAATTTTTATCTCCACTCTTTGCAAATATAATATTTCCCTCTTCATCACCGAAATGCAAATTAAATTGTCCTAAAGAATCATTAGTAATTTGATAGATTTCCTTAGTTGGAATATTAAGCCTAAATACATCCCAAGGTCCAGTTCCAATAGCGTCAGAATAAATTAAGATATCTCCCGCAGTATTAACCTTTCCTGATATCATTGGCTCTCTATTACCTACCAATTTTTGTTTTACTTGAGTCTCAGTATCTATCATCCATATATCACTTTTGCTATCAGTATCATTATCAGTATTAGTGTTAGTAACAGACAGAGTTATCCATTCACCCTTGTCTTGAGTAACTTTACCTATTACTACTTTACTATTCATTTCATTAAAAATGAATAAAATAACAACAGTAAAAATAGTTAAAGTTAATAGTATATATTTCATAATATTTTTCTTATAGCTTAACATATCCGAAAATATTTTTGATATCACAATACAACACCTCTAAGTTATTTTATGATTTTTTTATATTATAGGGTTCCAGATTAAATCTTAAAATTATTCACTTATCAAATGAGAAAACTCAAATTAATATTTTTTCAATAACTAACAGAGTATTTTAGTTAAAAGTTAAGAGTGAATAGTTAACAGTTGTGGTTATTACTACTCACTCCGTTCCTAGCAATTCTCAACGCATCTTTTTATAAATTTGCAAAGCAAATTATATTTATAGATTTTTTAAAATCATTTTCAGAAATTGGTTGCCACTTTCATACTAAATTC
>NZ_LFRG01000082.1:0-5892 GCF_001573875.1 Clostridium sp. ATCC 25772 | reverse complement strand
AGAGTTCCGACTCTTTTTTATGTTTTTTAAAAGAAATTAGCAAGTTTATTCAGTTTTATATTACTTTTAAATTTAATTATAAATAAAGAAAAACAAACAGTAAGTATCTATTTTATTAGTTTGGTTTTACATATATTAATAGCATAGTAAATTTATTTACATATAAAGAAAAAATTTACAATAAGAATAATAATTGTTAAAATTAATTATATAAAAAATATAATTAAAGGGGTTGGGCTTATGAAAGAATCAAGAGAAGTAGGAGTACTAAGGTTAATAGGCTATTATGTTTTGTCAAGTATTATAGCATCAATAACTGTAAGAGTGTTAGAGAATTTATTAGATTGTAAATTAGAAAGTAGAATTATAGGTATAACAATTCAACTTCTTACAATAACATTTATATTATGTTATGAAAGAGTAAGTAAAGAAAAATTCAAAAGCAATATAAAAGAAATAAAAGAAAAAAATACGATAAAAGAAATAGCAATTCTTTTAATCTTTTTATATATCTTTTCTTTGGCTTCAATATATATACTTGTTGCAATATTTTATAAAATTAGTCCTCAGAAATTAACTAACTTAATAAATGAACAAAATTTTAAAATAGACACAACAACCCAATTATTTATTGTATCAATCTATACTGTAATAATAGTACCTATATTTGAAGAATTAGTTTTTAGAAAAATTATATTTAAAAGGTTTTCTAAGAACATTGGAATATTATTAGCAGCAACTATATCATCTATAATGTTCGGTATGCTTCACTGTAAATTAAGTGTAATTCATGCTACAGTTTTTGGATTTATAATTTGCATACTATATGAAAAGTATAATAATATATTAATTCCAATATTATTGCATAGTCTTAATAACTTAGTACCGGCGTCTATGAGCACTTTAAGTTTTTACAAAGGAACATTATATATGCCTGTAAATGTAGATTTAAAAAATGATTTAGTTTTAAGTATAATAGCTTTTATCATAAGTTCAATATTTTTAGGAATGTATGTATATAAGAATAAAGAATATTTAAAGGACAAAAGTATAATAGTAGAAAAAGTTGCTTAGAAAATATATAAAGTTGGAGGAATTTATGAAATTAAAATTAGCAAAAGTAAATATTAACTTAAAAGGAGAATTAAATTAGTTTTGTAAAATGAGGTAGCAATTATGAAGAAAAAAGTATTTATAATAATTTCAGTAGCAATAATTTTGATTTATTTATTCTATCCAGATACTCTATCATCTAAAATTAATTTAGAAAAATTATCTCAGACAGGTAATTTAAAATTAGAATTTATTCATAGAAATAATATATTAGAAGATGGAGATGTAACGATTATATCTAATCAAAATGACATTAATAAATTTATAGATTTAATATCTAATTATAAATGTATTCGAGATGTAGTTCTTACTAAAAAATTAGATAAAGTAGAAACTTATAATATTAATTTTAGAATTAATGATGAAATTGTAGGTTCCATGTATTTTAGTGAAAGTTATGTATATTTAAATATAGAGGATTCAATAATAAAAAGAAAAAGATATATTATGCTTGATTATATAGACTTTAAACTTTTAAATGAATTCGTGGAATCATTGAAATAAGTAAATTTAAGTAGGAAAAGTTCTATATCATCATAAAAAGGTCATAATTAATTTTATGGCCTTTTTATAACAATAAAATAATGAAAAAATATGATAAATTGATTATGAATTTAATATTAGATATTGCTTTTATAAGTTTGGTAGGAAAAATATATAGGTTAAATTTTGAATTTATATTACCATAAGTTAAAATATAATTATATTGTTTAAAAAATTATTATTATTAGATGTAATTACAATTAAAAAATAATTGAAAAAATTGTTAAACTTACAATTAGTAAAGAGGTGGTAGCAATTTGAAAAATAATTTTATTGATAAAACAGAATTAATAGTGTTTTTAGTAACACAGGATTTATAGTTAGATTATGAGGTAGTTGTCAAAAAAATTATCAGAAGAAAATCAGAAAAAACAAGAAAAATAGTATACACATTTCAAAAAAGACAAATATAAAGCACTAGGGCACTTAGGGGTTAATGAAAAAGAAGACTGGATGTCACCTACTATAACTGTTCTGTTTATATTTACACTTTCAACACAATCAGATATTGAATTTGTCAGGGAAGAGGCTAACTTAACTTTGTCAGAATATGAAGTTGAAGATATTAAGAAAATATTCCATTTTCAATTGGAATGGAATTTATTAATAATCATTGGATTAAATTTGTTTGGTCGAAAATTAATGAAGTATATAAAAGAAATATCTAATTACAATGGAACGGTTAAAGAGTTTTTATTAGAACGAAATACTAATATAAATAAACTACCATTAAGCTTATACTCTTAAAACTTATCAAATCAAAACTATTCTTAAAATGGATTTAATAATATTATGTAAAATAGTATTCAAAATTGAAATTGTGTTATAATAATAAAAAATAGGAATAGTTCAAATTTAAAGGCGATGATTATTATAAAAAATGATAATTATTATAGAGCATTTCAGTTAATAGACATGTATTAACAGTAGGGGAAATTTAGGATGGAAATAAAGTAAAAGGATTATTTGAAAAGAATATTGATATAGATATTAACGGTGTTATTAAAATAGGAAAAGTTGATGATGAAAATATAAAACAAGAACTAGAGGAGTATGTGGTTACTAATGAACTAAGAGGACATATAGATAAATTTTTTGAAGCATATAAAGAAGGGGTAATAAGTAATATAGATAATATGAGTGTTTGGCTTCAAGGTTTTTTGGTAGTGGCAAATCACATCTTTTAAAAATATTATTTTATCTAGAAGTTTTTGAAACTTTAGATGTATATGATTTTAAAGAAAAAATTAAGAAAAATATAATTGAAGAGTTTGATAACCTTTATAATAGAGTTGAAAGTGCAAACAGTTTTGCTATACTTTCCTCAATGTCAGACCTTTCAGAAAAGGTTAAGTAAAGTGGATTAAGGAAATAATAACAACAACTAAGTCACCATCATATAAGGTAGATCCTGTACCAGAGGTTGTCATTAAAACTAAAATGTTAAGTATGAGAGAGTTTGTAAAAGAACAAAAAACTATAAAGAATAATGAGGATATAGATGCTGTTGTGGAAAGTTTAAGAAGAAAGTTAAAGGAAGAATTAGAGAAAGATACTATCATAAGTTTGATTTTAAATAAAAAATTCTAGGAGCGATTAAGATGAATGGAATATTAGATAAATATGATGAATCAATTAATTTAACTTATAATTACACATATAGGATGCTTACACATTTAAAAAATATAAGAGATAACTATAGAAATTTGGAAAATGCAGATGATATAACATTAGAAGTGTATAGGGATTCTATAATAAAAAAATATGAAACTTTAGAGGATTTAACGTGGAAGTTGCTATCTAAAATTTTTAAGGCTGATGGGCTTGAAATAAATAGTCCAAGAGGTTGCTATAAACATGCTTTCAAAGAGGGATTAATAGAAGATATGATTGTTTGGAATGATATATTACTTGCAAGAAATTCAACTGCTCATATATATGATGAAAGTGATTATGAAGCAATAAAAAATGACATAATAGAGAAATATATAGGAGCTATAGAAAACCTTTTAAATAAAATATCAATGGAGAAGTTATAATATGTATGGTATAGAAGAAAAAGTATATAAAAAGTTAACTTCATATTTTGAAAACAATAAATATATAAAAAAAATTGTGTTATTTGGGTCAAGAGCAAAGGGCACATATAATTATAATTCTGATATAGACCTTGGAATTTTATGTGATAAAAAGTATAAAGGTACTATAGCACAGGATTTAGATGAAATTGTAGGAGTATATTCTCTAGATATTGTTTTTTTAGATAGTATGAATGAAGAAATAAAATTACAAATAGAGAGAGATGGAATAGAAATTTATAAAAATCTATGATAAGTAAAGTAGGGATTAAAGTAGATGAAAGTAAGATAAAATCATTTGCAGTTTGGGCAAGAAGAAACTTAATTGCAGCAGTTAGTGAAAAGGCAAGTGGAATAGATACAGATTATATTTATCTAGTTTGGAAGGATTATAAGACTAGGAAAAGATATTATAGTTAGAGAATTATCTAAAAATGGCAAGTATGAATTTAAATATAAAATTGAAAATGGGTTTTAACCACTTATAGCATTTCCAAATATAAATGAAGTATATAAAAATTATGATATATTTCCTGTTTTTTTAAGTAGATTACCAGATAAGAGAAGAAAATATGTAAAAGAAATATCTCCTAACTCAATATTAGTATCAGGTGGTCAAACAACTGTTGCAAATCTTTTCTATAATATGTCTCAAAGAAAAATTGGGCTTGTGGTTATGTGGGATACTGTAGCTTTTGATGAAGTGGCAGGAATAACATTTAAAGATAAAGATGGTATTCAAATAATGAAAGATTATATGGCTTCTGGTTCATTTGCGAGAGGTAAAGAAGAGAAGGCAGCCTCTGCATCTATGGTGTTTGTGGGAAATATAAATCAAAGTGTAGATGTGCTTTTGAAAACATCTCATTTATTTGAACCATTCCCAGAGGCTATGGCTTATGATTCAGCTTTCTTTGATAGAATGCATTTTTACTTACCAGGATGGGAAATACCAAAAATGAGACCAGAGCTTATAACAAATAGTTTTGGATTTATAACGGATTATCTTTCAGAATACTTAAGAGATATGCGAAAAAGAACTTATGGAGACACTATTGATAAATACTTTAAATTAGGCAACAATTTAAATCAAAGGGATGTTATAGCAGTTAGAAAAACAGTATCAGGTCTTGTTAAACTTTTATATCCTCAAGGAGAATATGAAAAAGAAGATGTAGAAGAAGTATTAAAATATGCTTTAGTTGGAAGAAGAAGAGTAAAAGAGCAATTAAAGAAAATTGGTGGAATGGAATTTTATGATGTTCATTTTTCTTACATAGATAATGAAACCATGGAAGAAAATTTTACCTCAGTTCCAGAACAAGGATCAGGTTCATTAATACCAGAAGGAGCATCAAAGGCAGGTCATGTTTATACTATTGGTATAGGTGATTCTGGAATGATAGGTGTTTATAAACTTGAAACGGAAGTAGTATCAGGGAATGGTAAGTTTGAAAAAACAGGAGTAGGTTCTTATAGAGAGGCAAAGGAAAGCATTGAAACGGCATTTAGATATTTTAAGGCCAATAGCAAAAATATAAGTGCATCTATATCAACTACTCAAAAAGATTATTTAATGCATGTACAAGATGTAAATGGAGTTGGAATGACTTCAAGTTTGTCATTAGCAACGATAATAGCAATGTGTTCAGGGGCACTTATGAAACCAGTGCAAAGCCAATTAGTAGTATTAGGTTCTGTAAGTATAGGTGGAACAGTAAATAAGGTAGAAGATTTTGCAAATACATTACAAGTTTGTTTTGATGCAGGGGCAAAGAAAATTTTACTACCAATGGTAAATGCAGCAGACATAGGAACAGTCCCACCAGAATTGTTTGCTAAATTTCAAATAATGTTTTATAGCACAGCAGAAGATGCTATATTTAAAGCATTGGGAGTTATATAGGGTTCCAAGTTGACTTTAAAATTTATGTACTTATCAAATGAGAAAATTTAAGATTAATATTATACTAATAGTTGACAGATTATTTTAGTTAAAAGTTAAAAGTGAATAGTGAACAGTTGTAGTTATTACTACTCACTTCATTCCTAGTAATTCTAAACGTATCTTTTTATAAATTTGCAAAGCAAATTATATTGATATATTTTTTAAAATCATTTTCAGAAAGTGGTTGCCACTTTCATCCTAAATTCTTAA
>NZ_LFRG01000081.1:0-7138 GCF_001573875.1 Clostridium sp. ATCC 25772 | reverse complement strand
TATTCAATAACTTTAAAATATTTTTATACAAAATGTAGTGTTGAATTCTAAGCGATTCAGAGCATGTCTCACTATTTTGGGTATCCAAGTTTTGGAATGGATAATTTTAAAAGTCAACTTGGAACCCTATAACTCCTTTTATAAAATTGCATAATGTATTTTTATTTTGAGTTATGATGTGTATTTAAAAAACTACATGCCATAACTTTAATAATTTATAGAGATAAAATTTGAGATTAACATTATAATAATTTTAAATGGAAATTAGTAGAAAGCTGCTAACTAATAGTAAAATATTAGTCTTAAATTTTCTCATTTATATTATGTAATTTTATATTTAAATTAGAGTAATTACTTATTAATTTGATTAAAAGTTTTAAAGGATATGGATAAATGGTGGTGTATTTATGAAAGCAAAAAAAGTAAGTTTTTTAAGAGGTAGAAGAAGTATTAAAACTCAAATGATAACCAAGATTGTTGGAGCATTTTTATGTGTATTAATTGCAATATTAATATCGGTAACTATTTTAGCAAGTCGAATTTTAGTTGATAATTCTAAACAAACACTTAAAAATATTGTAAACCAAACATCTCATCTGGTTTATAAATATGCAGAAGATTGTTTAGAAATCACTGAAATTTTAAGTGATAATACTTCTATAAAAGATGCTAATATAAGCAACGAAAAAAAGTTAGATGTATTAAAGTATTCTGTTAAAAAATATGATTTATTATCAATTGGATTTACAGATAAAAATGGAAAGTTATATGCTACAAGTACATCAGAAATACTTGATTCATCAAAGGAAAAGTATTTTCAGGCATCAATTAAAGGTGAAAAATATGTAAGCTCTACAGAGTTCTCAGAACTCTTTAATAAGTACATAGTTACATATAGTGTACCAGTTAAAAGTGGCAATGAAATAATAGGGGTAGTGAGCATAATTCAAGATGCAGCTAAAATAACAGAATCACTTAAAGAAGCCCAGTACGGAAAAAGTGGTGCTGTTTATGTTATCGATAGTACCGGTGCAACTATTCTAAGTAATGATTTTAATGATATAGAATCTAAGGAAAATATAATAGAGGAAGCAAAAAGTGATAAAGAAGTTGAAAACATTGCAAAATATCATAGAAAACTTTTAAATGGAGAATCTGGTGTCGGTGATTATACATATCATGGAAGGACAAAATATCTAGCATACCAACCAATAGAGGGCACAGAAGGTTGGGGAGTTTGTATGCTTATAGACAAGGATGAAGTTTTACAAAGTTTATCTAAATTACAAATGGTATTAGTTATAACAATAATTATTGCTTTAATAATTGCTATAGATGTTAGTATGAAGATTGCTATTAATTTTACAAAAGCATTAACTAAGATAAAAGATGCTGTAAAAACTATAGAAAATGGTGATTTTACTATGACCCTTACAGATAAAGATTTGAGTTATAATGATGAGATTGGAGATATTTATAGATCCATAAAGGAAAGTAAAGCTTCTATGGCAGAATTAATAAAATCTGTTAGAGATAACTCAAAAATAATTAATGAACAAGCATTAGTTCTTCAAGATACATCAAATAATCTTTTATCAGGTTCATCTAATATAGTTTATGCAGTTCAAGAAGCAGCTAAGGGCAATGATGAGCAAAGCAGTCATTTGTCATTAATAAATGAATCTATGAATAATTTTTCAGAAAAAATTGTTGAAATGGACAAGGCTGTTAAAAATATAAGCGAAATGGCTATGTTAATCGGTGAAAATGCTGATGAAAGCAATAAGGATATGAAAGATTTAGTTAAATCTATAGAAAGGTTTAATGAAAACTTTAAAGGATTTACATCAGTTATTTATAGTATGAATACGAAAATAAAATCGGTAAATGAAATAACTACAGTAATAAGTGCTATAGCTGGGCAAACCAACTTATTAGCACTAAATGCAGCGATAGAGGCTGCTAGAGCAGGTGAAGCAGGACAAGGATTTTCAGTTGTAGCAGATGAAATAAGAAAACTTGCAGAGAAAAGTAAAGAGTCAGTAGTGGAAATTACTAAAGTTATTGAAATTGTATTAGAAGAAAGTAATAAGATATATGTTAGTACAGAAGATATGCAAAAGGATATAGAAGGTCAAAGAGGAAATGTTGATAAGGCAATTAAGTCTTTTGAAACTATATCATTAAATATAAAAGAAACAATTCCTAAAATAGAGATGGTAAGTGAAAGTTCAGGAGATATAAATAAAGAAGGGGAAGTTATTGCAGACAGACTTGATAATGCAACAGCAATATCTGAAGAAATTTCAGCAACAACTGAAGAAATATCTGCATCAACAGAAGAATTTAATAGTTCAAGTGAAGAGGTTAATAATGCAGCGGAAAAATTACTGGATTTAGCAATGGAACTTAATAAGAAAATGGAGATATTTAAATTAGAAGAAAACTAAAGCTTAATTAGTTAAAAGTTAAGAATTAACAGTTGAAAGTTAAGGAAGAAACTGGAGTTTAGTTAGTTAAGAGTTAAGAATTAATAATTAAGAGTTTAGGAGGAAACTGGACTGCCAGTTTCTTTTGAATTAGAAGGAGTAAAATTTGAGTTTGAGATATAAAACAAACAAAGTTATATTCAAAATGTACGGCCGTAACAAATTATAATTGACAATGGACAAAGGATAATTGACAATGGTGGAGGAAACTGGGCTGCCAGTTTCTTTTGAATTAGAAAGAGTAAATTCTAGGTTCGAGAGATTAAACTAAACAAAAGCTAAAATCCAATTTTGCAACCGTAACAAATGGGACAGGTACGAATGGTTTAATTACATAAAATAGAGAGTAGCTCTTTGAATTTAGTTACCATAATAAAAAGAGTTAGCCAGTCCCTTAAATAGTTAAGAAGTTTAAAGAAATTGACAATGGACAAAGGACAATTGACAATGTTGGTTGAAACTGGACTGCCAGTTTCTTTTGAATTAGAAGGAGTAAATTCTAGGTTCGAGAGATTAAACTAAACAAAAGCTAAAATCCAATTTTGCAACCGTAACAAATGGGACAGGCACGAATGGTTTAATTACATAAAATAGAGAGTAGCTCTTTGAATTTAGTTACCATGCATAAAAAAGTTAGCCAGTCCCTTAAATAGTTAAGAAGTTTAAAGAAATTGACAATGGACAAAGGACAATTGACAATGGTGGAGGAAACTGGACTACCAGTTTCTTTAGATTAGGGGAAGTAAAATTTGAGTTTGAGAAATAAAACTAACTAAATGTAAAATCAAAATGTACAGCCATAACAAATGGGACAGGCACGAATGGTTTAATTACATAAAATAGAGAGTAGCTCTTTGAATTTAGTTACCATAATAAAAAGAGTTAGCCAGTCCCTTAAATAGTTAAGAAGTTTAAAGAAATTGACAATGGACAAAAGACAATTGACAATGTTGGTTGAAACTGGACTGCCAGTTTCTTTTGAATTAGAAGGAGTAAAGTCTAGGTTCGAGAAATAAAACTAACTAAAACTATATTCAAAGGTCACAGCCGTAACAAATGGGACAGGCACGAATGGTTTAATTACATAAAATAGAGAGTAGCTCTTTGAATTTAGTTACCATAATAAAAAGAGTTAGCCAGTCCCTTAAATAGTTAAGAAGTTTAAAGAAATTGACAATGGACAAAAGACAATTGACAATGTTGGTTGAAACTGGACTGCCAGTTTCTTTTGAATTAGAAGGAGTAAAGTCTAGGTTTAGGATATAAAACAAACAAAAGTTATATTCAAAGGTCACAGCCGTAACAAATTATATAATTGACAATGGACAAAGGATAATTGACAATGGTGGAGGAAACTGGACTACCAGTTTCTTTAGATTAGGGGAAGTAAAATTTGAGTTTGAGAGGTTAAACTAACTAAAGTTAAAATCAAAATATACAGCCGTAACAAGAAGGACAGGCGTATCGAAGTATAATTTCCTTAAGTTATTTTCACAGTGAAATCGAAAGATTATCAATAAAATCTAAAGTAACCAAAGCCGGTCCTTAAAATAGTAGCTTTGCTGCGTAGATGTTCGGGACTGGCTTTGAGTTATTGTGTTAGTAGTATAAAGTTAGAAGAGAATCGAGTGTTAGCGAAGTAAATAAATTTACCGTGCCTGTCCCATTTGTAATGGAGCGAACACTAGGAGTAATTGCTTGTTTAGGTGTTTGGGACCGACTTCGAGCAGTATTGTAGATAAGCTAAAATTAATAGAAGCATCTATCCCAAAGTATAGTAAAGTAGCCAACTACGCGTCTGTCCCTCTTGTGATGGAGGTAGAACTTTGGGTGATTACTTACTTAGAAGTTTTGCTTTTGTAGATTCAAAATACGTTGAGAATTACTAGGAGCAAAGCGAGTAGTAATAACCACAACTGTTCACTGTTAACTATTCACTTTTAACTGAAAAAGTCCCATTTGTGATGGAGCCAACGCTAGTAGTAATTGTTTATTTTATTATGGGGATAAAATAAAAAAATTAAGGATTAAGAATTAGGAATTAAGAATTTACGAGGAAAGTGGTAACCACTTTCTTTTTAATCTATCAATATAATTTGCTTTGCAAATTTATATAAAAGTACGTTTAGTATTAATAGGAGCAAAGCGAGTAGTAATAACCACAACTGTTCACTGTTAACTATTCACTTTTAACTATAAAAATCCCACAACCATTCACTTAATGTTCATAATTTATGATAATATAATATGTATACGCAAAATCGTAGTGTTTTCTTGTAATTAAGTAGAGGATTCCAAGTTGACTCTTAAATTTATTTATTCCAAAACATAAATTTTTGTTATCAGCTGAGAAAATAAGTGTAAATATATTTAGTTAAGAACCACAACTATTCACTCTTAACTTTTAACTAAAATAATCTGTTAGTTATTGATAAAATATTAATTTGAATTTTCTCATTTGATAAATGAATAAGTTTAAGATTTAATTTGGAACCCTATAACTTTCCATAATATATTAATCATATTAAATTAAATAATAGATAAATAGATTTTTATTATTTGTTAATAGGGGCTATTATTTTTTTTATAGGTCTTATTTAAAGATTTTACATAGGTTATAATAATGAATATATAAATGCAAAACTTTTATAGAAATTGCAAGAATAATTTAGTTTTGTGTTGAAGGAGTGTTTTTTATGTTGATAGATACAGTTAAAAAATATTATGAAAAAGAATATGATTTAAATTGTGCAGAGACAATTATATATGCAGCAAATGAGGAATATGGTTTAAATCTTTCACATCAAACTCTTAAAACTATGGCTGCCTTTGGTGGTGGAATGGCTGTAGAAAGCACTTGTGGAGTAATTACAGGTTCTATAGCAGTACTTGGAATTATGTTTACAAAGGAAAAAGCACATGAAAGCGATAGAATTAAGCTGTTAACTCAAGAGTTTATAGATACTTTTGTAAGTGAATTAAAAACAGAAAGTTGTGCAAGACTAAAAAATAGATATAGAGATGATGAAAAAAGATGTTCAGACATTGTGTTTAAAGGCGCAGAAATATTAGATAACATAGTTAATAAAAATAAAGCAAAGTAAGAATTACATATTATAGGGTATATAATACTTAATATTAACTTATACATAAAAATTTTGATATCAATTAAGAATGTTCATATCTTAAAAAGGTTGATAATCAAATTTAAAACATTAGCAAATTTCTTTAAGATATTTTTTGAAATTTGCTTTATAAATTGAATTTTATAATAAATAATTTCAATTTTATATTAGATGTTTGTATATGCAATCTCAATTATTTTAAAGATTTTAAGACAAAAATGATGTTTTATGGAAAGTTGCTTAATTACAAGAGAACATTAAAAAATAAAAGATTAAGATTCAATGAATAAAGTGATACTTTGAGGTGCATACCTATATTTGTGGAAGAGGTGATTTTGTGGATTTTAAAGAAGTTTTAGAATTTGATAATAAAATTGTATTAAAGGATGTTGAAAACTTTGAACTTAAGGATATATTTGATTGTGGTCAGTGCTTTAGGTGGAATAAAACAAAAGATAATACTTATATAGGAGTTGCTTATAATAAGGTTATTGAAATAGAAAAAGAAGGCAATAATGTTATTATACATAACTCTAACATAAAGGATTTTAATGAAATTTGGTGTGAGTACTTTGATTTGAAAAGAAATTATTCAGAAATAAAAGAAGAACTTAAAAAGGATTCAATATTGGCTACAGCTGTTGCTTTTGGCGAAGGTATCAGAATATTAAAGCAAGAGCCTTTTGAAATATTAATTTCATTTATAGTATCAGCTAATAATAGAATACCAATGATTAAAAGAGCTATAAATAACATAAGCAAAGAATATGGAAATGAGTTAGAGTATAAAGGTGAAAAGTATTATTCATTTCCATCAGTAGATAGACTTATAGAAGCTTCACAAGAAGACATAGAAAAAATGGGTGTTGGGTTTAGAGCTAAATACATAGTGGATTCTATAGAGAAAGTTTATAATAATGTTTACAATTTAGAGGAAATAAAATCAATGGATGATGATGGATGTCATGAAGGGTTAAAACAGTTTAATGGTGTTGGTCCTAAGGTGGCAGATTGTATAATGTTATTCTCTATGCAAAAATATTCATCATTTCCTGTAGATGTATGGGTTAAAAGAGCAATGCAACATTTTTATGTGGCACCAGATGTATCATTGCCGAAAATAAGAATGTTTGCAAGAGATAAATTTGGAAATTTAGCCGGTTTTGCTCAACAATATTTGTTTTTCTATGCAAGAGAAAATAAAATAATATAGAAATTTTAAAAGTCAAATTGGAACTTTATATAGGGAAACAAGCTCCACTTTAAACTTATTCATCAAATTTTTGTTATCAGTTGAGAAAAATAAGTACAAATATAGTTAGTTAAGAATTATGAATTAAGAATTTAGGATGAAAGTGGCAACCACTTTCTGAAAATGATTTTAAAAAATATATCAATATAATTTGCTTTGCAAATTTATAAAAAGATATGTTGAAAATTACTAGGAACGAAGTGAGTAGTAATAACCACAATTGTTCACTATTCACTCTTAACTTTTAACTAAAATAATCTGTTAGTTATTGA
>NZ_LFRG01000080.1:0-6347 GCF_001573875.1 Clostridium sp. ATCC 25772 | reverse complement strand
AGCGACAAGACTTATTATATTAAACTTTTTAAGCCACATTTATTATTATTTACCTTATTTAATTAAATTATTCCTATATTTCTTCTGTTTTCTTTATATTTCTTATGAATTTCATTTATTGATACGCGTGGGAAAGTTTGCTTCAAATTATATATTACCTATATATAATTTTTTCTAACTCTGTTACTCTATTAATAAATTAAAAGCAAAATTTTATATTAGACACATAATAAAATAATAAATAGTTTTATAAAATAGACAAATAATTTTTATCTATTTTCTAATTAAATGTATATTAAGGAGTTAACTATGGGTAAATTTTCTAATTTGAAATCATTAGGTGTTCTTGAACAAAACCACAAAGACTTTTATTCTATAAGAATTTTAAGTAACGGTGGTAATTTTTCTTGTGATGAATTAAACATATTAAATGAAATAGCTAAAATTTATGGTAAAGAATATGTTACTCTTACATCCCGTTGTTGTATAGAAATTCCTTATATAAACAAAAATGATGTAAGTTTGGTACTTGATACACTCAAAAAATATAATTTTACTACAGCTGCAATGGGTAAATTTGTTCATCCTATAACAGCTTGTCGCGGAACTGTTTGCAAAAATAGTCATACTAATACCCAATCTATTGCAGCAACTATTCAAAATATTACTATAGGCTTATCTTTGCCTCATAAGGTAACCATTGGTGTCATAGGTTGCTTTAACAACTGTTTAAAATCACAAAATAATGATATATTTATTAAACCTTATTCACAAATACATATTGATTCTTCTAAATGTAAATTATGCAAATCATGTATTAATAAGTGCAAGTATAATGCCTTAACTATAGTAAATAATAAAATAAATTTAGATACTAAACTTTGCACTGATTGTGGAAAATGTATAAATTTATGTAATTTTAACTGTATTTCTTCTTATTGCGATTACTATAAAATTTTTCTTAAAATTAATGTAAACTGTAACTATGAAGAATTAGATATTTCTCTTAATTTAAACTCTCTTTACACAACTATTGGCTTTATATTAAATCAATATAGTTTATATAGTTTTAGTAATGAACGTTTTTATGATTTTGCTAATAGATGCATCTCTAACATAATAAATAAACTCCAGAATTAATTCTGGAGTTTATTTATTATTAACTTCGTTCTATTTTCACTTTACTACCTCCTAGACCTGATTGAGCTGGAGTTAATATAAGTTTTACTGGAACTCTATTCTTTATTGACTCTACATGACTTATTATACCTACCGACAATTTTTCATTATGAATTTTTTCAAGAGAACACATAACAATATCTAATAACTCATCATCTAATGTTCCAAAACCTTCATCAAGGAAAAATAATTCTAAAGGTGCAGTTCCTTTAAGTTGTATTTGTGTTGAAAGTGCTAAAGCTAGTGATAGTGAAACTAAAAATGTTTCGCCACCTGATAATGTAGATGCATCCCTTTGAAACCCACCATTTTTATAATCTCTTATTATAAATTTACCATTGTCATCTACTTCTAATCCATAGTTTCCATTTGTTATTTCTTTTAGTCTTTTAGACGCCTCTAGTGATACATATTTTAACTGATGATAGGCTACAAATTCAACAAACTTTTTACCTTTAAATAATTTATCTAAATCATCTAATAAACTCATTTTGTATTCTAATTGTTTTTTATTATCTAATAATTCCTTTAAGTGCATAAGCTTTTCTTTCATATTGTTAGTTTCGGATTTTAAAGTAATTACAACTTCTTCTATCATTTTCAACTCTTTATTTTTTTCTTCTTTTAATATTTTAATTTCCTGCCATTGTTCTTCTGTTAACCTATTCTTACCTATTTTATTTTTTAAATTTTCTATGGCACCTATAATTTTAGATAATTCATTATTATAGTCTTTAAACTCTCTTTTTATTATATCTAGATTTTCCCTTGATATTTTATATTCATTTGCTTCTTCTATACAACTAAAGTTTTCTTCTATTAATGCTTTATCAAGATTTTTTCTATCATTTTTTCCTCTTTCTATTAAACTTGCAACATTTGTTCTTACTCCAACAAATTCTTCATTTGACTTATTATATTTATCATCTATGGATTTTTTTTCTCTTTCTGCTTTAATATAGTTGCTTTCTATTTCTAATATAAGTTTGCTTACCTCTTCTTTTGCTAATGTTAAATCTTTAATATTTCCTATTATATTTATAATATAATTTTCTTTTTCTACTATTCTTTTATTTTTTTCTTGCAATATAACTTTTTTTTCCTTTAAATTTTCATTTAACGTTGATACATCCTTATTTAATTTTTCTTTATCTAATAATTTTTTTGATATATCCTGTCTTAATTCTTTAAGATTATTTTCAAGTCTGGTTATTTGCTTATCATTTTCTGATATCTCTTTACTTATTTCTTGAAAGTTTTCTATTTTTAATTCTTCTTTTAACTTAATTAAATTAATTTTAACATCATTAATCTGTTTTTCTAATTTATTTAACTGTATTTTTAACTTTTCTAATCTTTCAGTATTTTGAGTTACTATTGTATCTATCTTGCCATATTCTATATCTTTTTTATTTATATCTTCACTTAATTCTTTTATATTGTTTTCTATAGTGTTCTTTTCCTTATCATACTTATCAAATTGAGTTCTTAATAATTCAAATTTATCCTCTAGTTCTTCTATTGATACTTTTTTAAAATCTTCTCCTAATTCTTCTATTTTAAAATATTGTTGTTCTATTGATTTCTTATAAGAATCTATATTGTTTTTTAATATGATAATTCTTTCATTAAATTCCTTTAGTATTTCTTCATTTTCTTTTAGGCTTTCTTTTGATGTATCATTTTTACTTAGATTAATACTTTCTAAATTATCTATTGAATGATCTATAGAACCACATACTGGACATGGACATCCTTTAAAAAGTTTTTCTCTTAAACATTGTGCTATATTTTCAATTTCAATTTTATTTACATAATCTCTTAATGTCTTTACACTATTTTCTAAATTATCTCTTTCTGCTGTTTTAAAATTTAATTCTGTTGTAGAGTCTTTTAATAAAACATTATTTTCTTCTAACTCTTTTATTAGTAAGTCATATCTGCTCCATTTACCTTTATAATATGAAATTTCTTCTTGAAATTTTAACAGTTCCTTAGGATTAGTGATATTTTTTTCCATTAGCTCTTGCTGTTTTTCTTTTAAATCATTTAACTTAATATTTAATTCATCAATTTTAGTTTTTAATTCATATCTGTTATTTTTATTAACTTTCATGTTCTCTTCTAATATATTTATTTCTAATAATAAATTCTTTTTTTGACTAGTTAATGATTTATAATCATTACTAATGATTACTCCTTCATTTATCTTTGTTCTATTCTCATCTGATACTTTTAATTTATCTATACTTTTTTCTTTTACTTCTCTTTCATTATTTAAAATAATAATATCCTCTTCTAATTCTTTTATATTATTATTTATATTTTTTATTAATTTTTCTTTTTCCTGTAGTTCTTCATCTAAATATTTTGCTTCATTTTTTAAATTTTTAATATTTTTTGCTTCTTCCACAGCTTCATCAATTCGTTCTTTTTTTATTTTTAAACTTGGAAGTTCATTCTCTTTTTTATCTATTGCCTTTTTTAAAATAGCTTCTAATTTTTCTTTTTCAACTTTTATATTTTCAGTATCTTTTTGTATAATATTAAGTTTTTTATTTTCAATATTATATTGTTTTAATGTCTCATCGCGAGCATCCATATAAGGTTTTATTTTTAAATAAGATTCACCTTTTAAAATTTTAATTTCCTTAATATTATTTTCTTTTTCTTTTAACTTTAACTCCTTAAAAATATGTTCACTTTTTCTTAATTCTTCTTGTAGATTCCAAATTACGCTATTTTTATTATATTCTTTTTCTATTACTATCAATTCTTTTTCTATATTTTCTTTATTTTTTAAAGCTAATTCTAATCTCTTTTCCTTTAATTTTAAACTTTCATTATCTATATCTTCATAGCCTTTTAACTCCCCTTGAAGTATATTATATTTTTGTCTTTCTTCTTTTATTTCGCCTATCAACTTATTAGATAAGTTATCTCCATATTTTTGTAAATTAAATAATCTTTCTAACATATTTCTTCTATCTTTACCTTCAAGTTTCAAAAAATCACTAAATTTACCTTGAGGTAATACTACAGTTCTTGTAAAATCATCTAATTCTAATCCTATAATTTCTTTACATTTTGCAGTTACATTTTTTGCTCCTTCTTCCAAAACTTCTACTGCTTCACAAGTCACATCTAATATTTTAGCTGATTTAGATCTTATGTTACCTGATTTATCTCTTTTAAACTCTCTCTCTACAATATATTTTTTAATTTTTGTTCCAGATATTTGAAACTGATAAAGTACATTTACACTATTACAATTTGTATTTATAAAATTAGAACTTTTTCTAGAAACTTCTCCGTACAAAGCTAATGTTATTCCATCAAGTATTGTAGATTTACCACTTCCAGTAGGACCAAATATTCCAAAAAATCCTTTGTCTGTTAATTTTTTAAAATCAATTGTTTGTTCTTCTATAAAGCTATTCAAACCTTTTATTTTTAAACTAATTGGTTTCATTTTCATCACCATCCTTAACTATAGATAATAATAAATCTACAATTTCATCTTGTGGTTCCACTTTTCTCTCCTTAAAATAAAATTCCTTAAAAATGCTTTCAAAAGATTTTTCTAAAAAAGTCGCCATATCAATTTCTTCTTCTTCTTCTTTAATTTTAGGTATAATTTCCAATATGTCTTTCTTTAAGCTTTTCATAGATTTTATTTCGTCTTCTCTTATATATCTGTCTGTACATATTTCTAAATAAACCCAACATTCTCTATTTCCATTTTCTTCACACTTCTTAATAGCTTCCTCTATACTTTTACATCTCCAAATTTCTATTGGTTTATAATTTTCAAATTCAATCTCTTCAAGATTAAATTCTTCTCCTGCTTTTATATCTATAATAAAACATTTTTTTACAAAACTTATTTCTTTTTTATTGTACTGCAGTGGTGAACCAGAGTACCTAACTTTTTTCTTAGTTCCAGGAACAACTTGCGGTTTATGAACATGTCCTAATGCAATGTACTGTGCTTCTTTTGGGAAACAACTTCCATCTACTATAAAACTTCCTCCAAGTTGTATATTTCTTTCTGATC
Organism: Clostridium sp. ATCC 25772; assembly: GCF_001573875.1. Taxonomy (NCBI): domain Bacteria; kingdom Bacillati; phylum Bacillota; class Clostridia; order Eubacteriales; family Clostridiaceae; genus Clostridium; species Clostridium sp. ATCC 25772. Next base: position 1,111 of record NZ_LFRG01000080.1, on the reverse strand, counting down.
CCGCTTCTTCACTTCCCATTGCAAATAAATGAGATACTGCTATGTTTATAGTATCTTTTCTATAATTTTTACTTAAATTGTCAAAAAGTAGTTTTATCCTATCACTATAATTTTTTGCCTTTTCTTCCTCTTCATCCATTCCATCATATAGAACTTCATTTAATCTTTTTTCACTTGGATATGCTACTGTTAATATTACTGCTCTTTCTCCATTTACTTCTATTTCTATGAATCCTTCCCCTGAATTACAAACTCTATGTTTACCATATATACCTGTTTCAACTATTGATTTAGGCCTTCCTACCATAATAATTCCATGCTCTCTTGCCAATGGACCTGCTGCCACTAATCTATCTGGATTATCATGGTTCCCTGAAATTATCAATGTTAATCTTTCACCATTTTTAGATAATTTTTTTAATGTGTTGTAAAACATTCTTTCTGCTCTTGCCGGTGGATTACTATTATCATATATATCACCTGCTATAATAATTAAATCTACTTTATTACTTTCAACTATCTCTATAAAATCATTTAAAAATTCTTCCTGCTCATCCATCCTACTAAAGCCTTCTAAATTTTTTCCTAAATGCCAATCTGCAGTATGTAATATTCTCATATACTTACTCCTTTATAATACTTAATAACTTTAATTATTTCATTGTCTTATTCCATAATTATACTATATATTTTCTAATATTTAAGAATTCATATTTTTTTAAATAAAAAAAAGAAGTAGATATTCTACTTCTATGTTTCCAAAATGGCTCCGCGAAAAGGATTCGAACCTTCAACCTATCGGTTAACAGCCGAGTGCTCCACCGTTGAGCTATCGCGGAATATTACCTGGCAACAACCTACCCTCCCACACAGTCACCCGTGCAGTACTCTCGGCGTCTAGAGGCTTAACTTGCCTGTTCGGAATGGAAAGGAGTGTTACCCTCTAAACCATCATCACCAGATTTTAATTTAATATAAGCGGTGTACTGCGTCGTCAATTTTCTTCGCTCAAATGCTCATTTATGTACAAATAAACTCCGCTTCTCACTCAGTCATTTCCTAACATTACTTGCTTTTATTAACTTAAATATTAATATTTTTATATTAAATT
>NZ_LFRG01000008.1:0-107214 GCF_001573875.1 Clostridium sp. ATCC 25772 | reverse complement strand
AAGTCATTAAAAATAGCTTAAGAATCTGTTTTTTTATTCAACTGTAAAATTATTCAAGTAAAAACGCACTATTATAGTATTATACATAATTTAAATATATTTTTACAAAAAAATTAATAATAAGCATAAATGTTAAATATAACTTAAAATAATCTACTAATATTTATGTTATTCTTTATTAATTTCATTTATTTTTTAGTTTACAATATTTTTAATAACTTAATTTTTATTATGTAAACTAAATCTTTTAAAATACTGTTCGAAAATATTATTGTAATGTAGGATTATAAGTTTTAATTTAAATTTATTTTTGAATTATTTGTTATTTCCCCGAAACAAATGTAATTTTATTTAAATTTAAATCTGAACTTATTTACCTATATTTCTAGATATTTTTTAAATCTATTTATTCTAAAATTAAACCTATTCATTCCCTTTATATTTAAATTATGTATTTTTATGTTATACTCATCCAAGAATATTAGGGAAATTATTTTATTATAAGGAGATGATATTAAATGAAGAGTTTTGTGAAATTTTTAATTATTCAATTATTATTCATTGGCTTTACTTTAGGAAATTCAATAAATGTTTATGCTAATGAAGTAAAACAAAAGGAGCTTTATATATTAGAAGATCCTACTTGGCTTAGACAAACTGGTTTTTCTAAAGGACTAGGCCATGACCGTCAAGACTTAGGAATTATTTTACCTGCAAATGTCCAATTAACTATTAAACAAGTAAATCCTAATTTTAAAGGAAATTTAACTTTACGGTTGTTAAATGATAACAATAAGCATGAAACATCTCGTAATTTTAATCAAACACAAATCACCGTATCAGTTCCTTACAGTTCTGTACCTTTTGTAGATACTGTATATAGCGGAACTGAAAAACCTAAAATAGAATATACAATAACTAACAATATGCAAACGTTACCTATCTATAAAAAAGGTCAAAATCAACAAGACTTTTTTTCTCAATGGGATAGAACTTCCGCTCCCTTTGCTTTAGTAGTAGACGATTATTTTCAATTACTAGTACCTCAAAAAGATAAAGCATTTATGAAGAGAATGAGAGACTTTTCTTCTATAGATGAATTAATTCTTTATTATCGTGATATTTTCACATATTATAATAAATTATCTGGAATTAGTTTTGATACTAATATTAAAACTGATAAAAATATTCCTAACAAATACTTTATAAAAGCTGACATAAGTGGACCTGGCGGTGGTTATTATGGTGGTAATCATACAGCTGAAACATCCGATTCTGTAGCTAGTTTTTGGTTATCAAAAGGTTGGGGGGCATTACATGAGATTGGTCATGGATACCAAGATAACTTTACAAGAGGAGAAGTATGGAACAATATTTATGCCCATAGTTTTCAGCAAAAAAATTTAGGTTCAGGAATATATAGTAATGGTTGGTTATATGATTATGGAAGAAAAAACATTGTGGATAGCAATATAGATAATTTGTTGCACAAAAGCCAATCAGCCTTTAACACTTGGGGCCTAAGAGAACAACTTTATGGTTTTATACTTTTAAAAAATAAAGCCGGAGATGATAGTTTTACTCATTTTAATCAAGAATACCGTAAATTAGCTAACTCTAATGGATTTAACATTAGTGATTATAATCAATTTGATTTACTTAGCAAAGCTTATGGAGAAATAAGTAAACTTGATTTTACTCCAGTTATTGAGTCATTTAAGGGTAAAATGAGTGATTGGCAAAAAGAATTAAATCGTTATCAAAATTATAAGCCTGTTGCAATTTTAAATGAAGTTGTTCCTACTAGCAAAGTTTCTGAAATTCAAAAAGCATTAAACTTAGAAACTCCTTTATCATTAGTGACTACAGATGATTTAGCTAGAACTGGCTTAACTGGAAACGTAACTTTAAACATTAAAATCGATGACTTTAATCAAATAAAAAATCAAACTATTTATTTAATGAATGGGGAAAAAGAAGTAAAGAAAGTTTCTATTACATCACCTAGTATTTCATTAGGTCAACTTCCAATTGGTATTTATACAATTTATTCAACAAATACCAATAATAAATGTTATACACTTGATACTCATTATTTAAAAGTTAAGGAATCTAATAATAACGTAACTTTAAATTATAAATTACGTACGAAAAGCGTATTACTTAATCAGGAAATTGAATTTTTAGGATTAGGCGATGATAAATTTGCTAGTGCTCATGTTGATTTAGAAAATCAACACTTAAACATTGAGGTAACTTCTAAGGACCCTCATAGCTATTTTCCTAATGAACAATATGGTAAAATCGAAATTTTAGATACTAATGGAAATATTACTTACTCAAAAGTAATGAACGGTACAAACACAACTTTAGAGCATAGTAGTCAAATTTTAAAAGAAGGTTATAAAATAAGATTATATCATGCTGAACCTTCAAGGTTAAAAATCAAAAATAATAAAACTACACTTACTAATAATAAAACTAATACTTTAGTAGTTACTTCCCAAGGACTTAAGAATGAAAATTTAAGTCAAAATCTAAATCAAGAACTTGCTACATCAATAGATACTTTTGCTTCTAAAATTTATGAAAATAAACTACTGAGCCAAAGTAATTGTGCAGAATCAAAAATAGAGTTAAAACTAGCTATTAACTCTTTAACAGAACCTCTAAAAACACAAATGTTAACTAAATATAAAGAGCTTTTAAAAGAGAATCCAACAACTAACGAAAACGAAAATGAAGGCTCTGCATTCTCATTTGATTTTAAAGGTTATAGTGATAGATTGTTTGCCAAGCTTAATTTAGATTTAGAAAATTTAAATGGTAAACTTACAGTGGAAAATATAATGCCACACTATTACTTTAAAGATAGTTATGCATCTATATTAATTCAAGACAAAAATGGTTCAAGCATTTTCTCTAGAGATTTTATAGGAAGCGAAACAAATAATAACTTAGTTGAAGATATACCTTTACAAGAAGGATATTATATCACTATAAAGCATAGAGAACATTCAAATAGACTTTTTGTAAATAATGATACCAAAAATATATCACTTGATAAAAATGCTGTTAATTCATATAAAATTATGAAAAATAAATTAGAATCAATTAATGAAAGTGATATACCAAACCCTAGTAAAAATCCTTACCTAGGTGAAAAATTTAATATTACTTTTAAAGGCTTAGGCGATTGGATTTTTGCAGAATTAAATTTAGATTTAGCATCTAATCAAGCTAATATTGATATAAAAAAAGGTGAACCCCATGTTTACTTTACAGATAGTTATACTTCAGTTGCAATTAAAGATTCTGAAGGAAATGATGTTTATACAAAAGACTTTATTGGTAATAAAGGAAATGATGCTCTTGTAAAAGATATTTCTCTAAAAGCAGGCTATTATTTAACAATAACTCATAAAGAACCAAATAACCGCTTAATAATTACTAATACAATTAATAAGCTAGAATTAGATAAAGATACAACTATAACTTATAAAATAACTGATACTGGATTAGTTAAATCTTCAGAAGATGAAATTCCAGTCCCATCTAATCCAATATATTATGGTAATGAGTTTAATACAGTTTTTAAAGGATATGCTGATAGAGCTTTTGCTGAAATGAATATGAATTTAACTGAAAAACAAGCAACAATAAACATATCAGATGGTATTGTTCATAGCTATTTTTCAGACATTTATACTTCAATTTTGATTGAAAATAGCAAAAAAGAAACTGTATATTCTAAGAACTTTATTGGAATTAATAACTATTCTAAAAATAGTGAAACAGTGACTCTTGAAGAAGGCTCTTTAATCACTCTTACACATTTAGAATCATCTAATAGACTAGAAATAATTAATAAAGAAACCCTATTTTCTCTTCCAAAAAGTAACTCCGTTACTTACCAGTTTGTAGCTGGTGGATTGAAAAAAATTAATTAATAAAAAATCTTAGGTAAAAGCTTAGTAAATACAACTTACTAAGCTTTTGTCTAGCTTAAAATTATTTTAATTAAAGTTTCTCGTGGTAACCCTTATAAAATTTATCCCATATACTAAATATACAGGTATATATAGAGAAACAAGTTCCAATTTAAGTTTATTTAATAACTTTAAAATAGTTTTATACAAAATTTAGTGTTAAATTCTAAGTAATTCAGAACATGTCTCACTATACAACTATAAACTTAAATAATTTTTAAAATCTATTTACTTGTAATACTTTAATAGGAGTTATAAACGTGATGAAATATATAAATAATTGTAATAATTCTATTTTACTGCCTAATCCAATAACTCAAGTTGCTAGTATGCCTTATCCTTTATATCTTTCCCTTCAAGGTAAGTATTTTGTAGGACATTCAGATGAACTAGAGTTTGGTAATAATACTAATGCATGGGCAGGTTTAATAAATCCTAGTTGTTCAGGGGTTAATCTTCATGTTTATGTATGGACAGTTACTAATTCAGGTAAATATCCAATAAATGTACAAATATGGTTTAATTCAAATCTACCTGGTTCACCATATGTATCAGAGTTTGTTACCCCATCAAATACAGCTCTTTGTCCATTGCCTAGTCCAAGAGTAGATCTGCTTCAAGCAACTGATGTTATAGACAAACCTATTGAAGGTGTTAATGCCTATATTAGAACAGCACCGCCTGATACTACAATCGTAGCTGAAGAAGATGGAAAGTTTATTTTTCCACCTGGCGGCTCATTTATTGTTTTTTTATCAAATCTAGAAAACCCAAATGAACCTGCTAAAGGCACGGTTTCCTTTGGATGGTGGGAAGAAAAAATTTAATAATGTTTTTTAATATTAAAAGACAGGCCATAAAAACCTGTCTTTTTTTATAAAATTATTTTGTTTACTTTTTCTCTACTGTCCATATGTTCTCATCTTTATAATAATTTATCCCTTGATTTTTCATTCTTTCCCCTTGACTTTTCAATCGATTTTTATACTCATCCCAATTTCTAGCATTTTTAGGTGTCCACCCTATTTCAGAATACCCTAATAATCTTGGATATATCATATAATCCATAGCTTCTGTATTTAAGATTGTTTCTGTCCATAATGGTGCTTCCACACCTAAAACTAATTCTTTTGGAGCATAATCTGTAGGATCCCATTTATATGCAGTTTCAACTGGAATATATCCTGCCCAATCTAATCCATATGGAGTATTTTCGTTATACTTCATATCTAAATATGCTTTTTCTGCAATTGAAATAATCATTTTCATATTTTTTGCTCTAGCTGCTTCATTAGAATCTTTCCAATTTTGTAATATCACACTTGAGTTTATCTTTGATGATGTATCAATTGGATCCCATCCTATTGCGGTTTTTCCATACTTTTCAACTATCTTAGATACTCTTCCTACAAAATAATCATAATCTTCTTTTTTAGTGCTATCCGCTTCATCTCCTCCTATATGTATATACTTAGAAGGTGATATTTCAGAAACTTCTCTTATTATATCCTCAATAAACTCATATGTTTTTTCATCATCAGTCATTAATGAACTAAATCCTACTTTTGTATCTGTATATAAAGGTTTCTTTTGACCATCTTTATTTAAAAATCCATAAGAAGCTAGTGCTGCATTAGTATGACCTGGCATATCAAATTCAGGAACTATTTCTATATATCTTTCTGCTGCATACTTAACTAAATCTTTAAATTGTTCTTGAGTGTAATACCCTCCTGGTCCTCCTCCTACTTGAGTACTTCCACCTATATTAGTCAAATCTGGCCATTTTTTAATTTCTAAACGCCATCCTTGGTCATCACTAAGATGTAAATGTACCTTATTTATTTTATATTGAGCTGCAAGATCTATTTGACGCTTAATTTCATCAACAGTAAAAAAATGTCTAGCTACATCAATCATTACACCTCTATATTCATACTCTGGTTTATCCTTTATAGTTGAAACTGGAATAGTCCACTTTACATCAGCAGTTACAGTATTTTTTTCAATATCTGATGGTAATAATTGTCTTAGAGTTTGAACTCCTCTAAAAATACCTTCTGGCTTGTATCCTATAATTTTAACGTTTTCAGGGGTAGTTATTACTTCATAACCTTCATTTCCCTTATCTTTATTTGCACCTACAGTGGTTAAATATATACTTCCTGATGGAACATTATTGCCCTTAACAATTTTCAACTCAAAACCTGTTGAAGGTTTTAATTTTTCTTTTAAAAACTCTGCAATTTTAACAATTTCTTCTGTTTCTTCTTCAGTATTTCCTTTTACATATATGGAACTATTTTTTGTAAGAGTAAATGCTCCTTCACCACTTTCATAGTTTAAAGGCTTAGGAATAATATTATTTACAATATTACTTTGCATAGCAAAAGTTGGCTCCACTTTATTATTTTCATCTAAAATTATTATAGAAGAAACTGCTACTAACACTAAAAATACTATTAGTATATATACAGTTTTTAAGTGCTTTGTATATATATTCTTCATTAGCTCACCGTCCTTACATTTTAAAAATCAATGTTTAATTTATAATGTATTATTCATTAATTATTTTGAAACCTTCTCTCTTATTTTGCACTTAAATATCGTAGTATATACTATAATTTACTAATAAAATAATATTTAGTTATATATCAAACAAAGCCGGTCCTAGAAAAGCACGTCCATCATTTCTAGTAAAAAAGTTACTAGTACTAACTGGGTACTTTTAACTTTTAATCAAAGATATGTAATACGTTCAATGTGTAGCACCGTAACAAATGGGGCATATCACTCCTCTAACCTCAGTTAGTTTTGCAATAGCCCCTTTTAATAACTATTTATTATATATTAATTATTCATATATTCTGCCATTTTTTTATTAATATCAGCTTCACAAAAGCGCATAGCCATAATTGTTTCTTCAAGCAGTTTATTTAGTTCCCATCCAAGCATTTCTGCACCTTGTTTAATTACATCACGTGAACATCCTGCTGCAAATTTTTTATCCTTAAATTTTTTCTTAAGACTTGAAAGTTCCATATCCATAACACTTTTTGATGGACGCATTCTTGCTGCTGCACCTATTAATCCTGTAAGTTCATCTACTGCAAACAATACTTTTTCCATCTCATGCTCTGGTTTTGGTTGTTCTTCTGCACAAAGACCGTAACCGTGACTTACTACAGCTCTTATTAGTTTTTCATCAAGACCATAATCTCTCATAATCTCTTGTGTTTTACTACAATGCTTTTCTGGATACATTTCAAAATCTAAATCATGAAGTAAACCAACCATTGACCAAAAGTCCGCTTCTTCTTCATACCCTAATTCTTTTGCAAAATATTTCATAGTTCCTTCAACTGTTAAAGCATGTTGAATATGAAATACCTCTTTATTGTATTTAGTAAGTAGTTCCCATGCTTCTTCTCTTGTTATCATAATAACTCCTCCTCTTAAATTTAAAATATAATATTTAATTTTTGTTGATTCTTTTAACTCTTTGATATATAATACTTTACGAATGTTAAATATATTTAACGTTTATTTTATTTTACTTATGTTAATTATAATTGTCAATATGATTATTGGAGGTTTCTTTAATGAATATAAATTTTATTATTGCAGAAAACTTAAAAAATCTTAGAACTGAGCGAAATTTAAGTTTAAGTCAACTTGCTGGCTTATGCAATGTAAGCAAAGTTATGTTATCTCAAATAGAAAAAGGAGATACTAATCCTACTATAAATACTTTATGGAAAATAGCTAATGGATTAAAAGTTCCTTATACTTCATTACTTGAGCAAAAAGAACATGATACTCAAATTATAAAAAAGAATGATACTGATATTCAACTTAGCGAGGAAGGACATTATAGAGTATATTGTTACTATACTAATACACCTTATCGTAATTTTGAACTTTTTCAAATTGAACTAGATGAAAATTGTACTTATAAATCTGTAGGTCACTCTGAAAAATCAGAGGAATATATTATGGTGTTAGAAGGTGAATTAACTTTAGAAATAAATAGTGCTACTTATAAACTAACTCCTAATGATTCAATAAGTTTTTTAGCATCACATGAGCATGTATATACTAACAGTGGAAAAGGAACTTTAAAAGCTACAATAACAAATTTTTATCCTACCTAATTATATGGCAGGATGTTTTTATGTAAGGATTATATGAATTTAACACCTCCCAAATGTTTCTTACAATAAAATTTTTCTTAATTCTAAAAATCATTCTATTATGCAAATTTAATTAAAATCAAACTTATTTATGATACAGTTTGTCTTTAAATTTTTATATAAACTTTTTTAAAATAAAAAAGCCATAAAGTTTATGACTTTCAAATATCTAATATTAGATTAAATACAAATAAACTAAGCAACATCTAAATTATCTACATTGGTTATTTGTTTTTTTAGTGTGTATATTGACGTACTTATGGAAAACAAGGTAATAATAACCAATTTAATAATTGTACTTTTCAACTCTGGATCACGTCCTATTACTGGTTGCATTAAACATACTATCAAAACTGCTGTTACAATTGTTGAAGGTACTGATTTTTTCTTCATACCCACAGTAAAAGGCACTAATGATAGAATTCCTCCCATAACAGTGAATCCTAAAAATGATAAATATGCACTAAAAATATAATTAAGACTAAAACTTCCTGCAACCACATCAACAATGGAATCTAATATAGCTACATATATTATGCACAATATATCACCAATCAATATACATGACATTGCAAATACAACAACTATAAATAATTTTGCCAATATAATTTTTCTTCTACTTATAGGATATGAAAACATCACTAAAATTGTTTTATCCCTATATTCTCCTATTACAATCTTTGCCATTAAAGATGAAGAATATATTAAAAATGTACTTGTTACTAAAACATTTATCATCCATATAACACTTTTATATGTATCCATATTTTGTTTTGGATCTGATATAGTGTCAATAAACGAAATAGTAAGAAAAGCCATTATACAAAGAATAGCTATAATTACGCCTTTAATATATCTTTTTAGTTTATATTTTTTAACTTCCAATTTAATTAATTGCAACATAACTGTCCTCCTGTATCAACTTTAAAAAATACTCTTCCAAAGTACTTTCCTTTTTACCTATACTTTCTAATTCAATACCATTTTCAATAAGCATTCTAGAAATTACATTCTGAGACTTACTTATATCATATATACGAATTTTATTTTTAGAAATTATTTTATAGTTTGATATTTTCAGTTCTTCTTCAATTAAATATCCTGTCATACTCAAATCGTTTACTTGTATTTCTATATATTCACTGTTATACTCATGAACTTTTTCCATAGATACTTCTTTTAATAGTTTTCCACTTTTTATAATACCAATTGTATCTGCAATTAATTCTATTTCTGCAAGAATATGACTTGAAATAAGTATTGTTGTCCCACATTTTTCATTTAATTTTTTAATAAGTGAACGTATTTCTTTAATTCCTTCTGGATCTAACCCATTTATGGGTTCATCTAATATAAGAAATTCTGGTTTTGTAAGTATTGCCCTTGCAATTGCTAATCTCTGTTTCATACCTAGAGAATAATTGCAAATTGCTTTTTCCTCTATATCAGATAACCCTACTAAACGTAAAACTTCATCTATTCTTTCTTCATTGTGATAACCCATGTAATTACAATGTAATTCTAGATTTTCTCTTCCTGTTAACCTGCTATAAAAATAGGGATTTTCTATAATAGAACCAATTCTTTTTAATGTTTCAAAATTTCTGTCATTAACTTCTTGTCCAAAAAGTATAATTTTTCCCTTATTAGGTTTTACCAAGTTAAGAATCATTTTTAGTATTGTACTTTTACCAGATCCATTAGGACCTAAAAAGCCATAAATTTCACCTTTTCTCACATGCATTTCTACGTTATCTACTACCGTCTTGTCATTATATATTTTAGTAAGTCCATTTGTTTTTAATATATACTCCATAATTATCTCCCCTTTCTATACATTAATATAACAAACCAACTTATCTTTTTTCTGTCATAAATATTACTTTTTTCTTAAGTTTATATTTGCTTTTGGTAATATTATATTAAATAATGTTTTCTTATGTGGAATACTAATTAATTCAATTTTTCCTTTCATATGTTCGACGAGTTCTTTTGATATTGTTAAACCCAGTCCACTACCTTGATAATCTTTACTTTTTGCATCATCTAATGTGTACATTCTCTGAAAAACATTTTCTTTATATCTCTCCAAAATTCCTTTACCATGGTCTTCGATTGTAATGCAAACGTTTTTTTCATATACATCAATGCTTATACCTATGTATTTTCCATCACCACCATGTTTAATAGCATTATCTAATATGTTTTTTAATACACGATTCAAAGCTTCTTCATCTGCACTAATGTAAATAGGCTTCTCTGGAATGTTAATATCCACATAAAAATTTTTTTCTGAAAGAATATCATAAAATTGAAACATATTTTTTCTGCATATTTCACATATGTTTATATTAACACTGTCAAGTGTTTTATCGCCAGATTTCAACTTAACAAGGCTAAAAAATCTATTTATTAGTTCTAAAATTTCATTAATTCTCAAATCGACTTTAATAATCATCCTATCATTATTGAATCTAATCCTTAGCATTTCCACATATCCTTTTAGAGTTGTTAATGGTGTTTTTAAATCGTGTGAAATATTTGATAACATTCTCATCATAGATATCTTAGAATTTTCATATGCCATCTTATTTTCATGACTATAATCTAATAAATGATTAACACTTGACGCAATGGATTTTATTGAATCATCTTCTGTAGAAACCAAAATTAGTTCACATGTTTCATTTTTAATAATGGATTCTATTTTGTTAGCTATATATTGTATCTGTTTTGATTGAAACTTATATTTTCTGCATTCTAATATGTAACTTATCATCAATATAAAAATTAATATACATAATACTATTATCATCTTATTCTTCCTCCATCTTATATCCAATTCCCCACAAAGTCTTAATATATTCAAAATCAGATTTATCATAAGACAATTTATTTCTTAGCCTTCTCATATGTACATTAATTACGTTTTCTTCTCCATAATAAGGTTCCTTCCAAATGTTATTGTAAATTTGTTCTTTTGAAAAGACCATTCCCAAGTTTGAAGCAAGTAACTTTAAAATTTCAAACTCTTTATATGTCAAATTTAATTGTTTTCCTTCTTTAATAACAGAGTGCTTGTACACATTAATCTCTAAGTCTTTCACATAAATTATTTTATTTTCATTATTGCTTTTCTCTTTTACATACTTTGTTACACGTCTTATATTTGCTTTAATTCTTGCTGAAAGTTCAATTAAAGAAAATGGTTTAGTTAAGTAGTCATCTGCTCCAAATCCTAATCCTATTGCTTTATCTGAATCATTATCTTTCGCTGTTATAATAATAATAGGTACAAAATCATGCTCTCTTATTTTTTTCATAACATCAATACCATTAATCTTAGGAATCATTAAATCTAACAACACTAAATCATATGAATTTGCTTGAAATTCATCAATTGCAGATTCTCCATCGTAAACCTGTGTAACTTCATATACATCATTTATTAAATACTCAGTAACCATTTCGCTTATATTTTTATCATCTTCTACTAATAATATTTTAGACAATCTTGCCATCATTCCTTTCATTTCAATATTAAATTCTAAAATCAAATAGAATTCTTCTTTTATTTATATGACTCTTGAATATACTGATTATTCTTTATCATCTTCTTACACTTAATAAAATTTATTGTTAATTGATTAATTTATCCATATATATTATACCATTTTTTTTATGCCGAATTGTCAAACCATTTGCAACACCCAGCTTGTTCTTCATTGAAACACTTATGCTGTATCTTTTAATACATTTTTAACATATACATGCAAATATTTTTTTAATTGTATGCATTTAATATGATTCAATGTTATAATTATTCTGTAAATATGTTGTAATGAATGACAATTAAAGGGGAGGCACAATAATGTACGAATATAAAGTTTTTAAATGGAGATTTGATTTAAATAGTGCAGAAGATTTGGAAAAAACTTTAAATGATTATGGTAAAGAAGGTTGGAAAATATTCAATATCATATCTAATATAAAAGGAAACGGTGGAGTATTATTTGCTTCTGTAGATGGCAATGAAGCAACAATTATTCTTGAAAAAAGTAACTAACATTATTTTTAATAATTTTAAGGGAAGTCAAATAGACTCCCCTTAAAATTATTAAAAATATCAATTATATTAAAACATAATCTTTTTAAAACTAACTGTTTAGTTTCAACTATACCTCTTTACTTATAATTTCTTAATATATTTTACTACCTTTTAGGTAAAAATACAGTTATTCTTGTACCTATCTCTTTCCTGCTTAAAACGCTAAAGTATCCTTTGTGACTATCAATAATCCATTTAGCAATTGAAAGTCCTAGCCCTGTACCACCTTTTCTAACTCTTGCAGTATCAGCTCTAAAAAACCGTTCAAATATGTGTAACACATCATTTTCATCCATCCCTATTCCATTATCTTGAATAGAAAAATACGGTTCATCTTTATTATTTTTTCCCGTTCTTAATATTATATCTTCGCCTTTATCTGTATACTTTGCTGCATTTTCTATTAATATCCTAGCTGTTTGTTTAAGTAATGATATATCACCATAAACACTTACATTATCTGAATATATATATTCATATGCATGTTCTTTATCTATCATCTTAGATTCTTCTAAAACCTCTTTCATCACATCATTAAGTGAAAATTCTATTATATTAAGCTGTGTTTTACCGTTAATACCTCTTGCTAAAAATAATAGCTGCTCTATTAAGTTTTTCATATTTTCCGATTCACTTTTTATAGCTACAATAGATTCTTCTAATACTTCTTCATCATCTTTACCCCAACGATCTAACATATTAGCATACCCTTGAATTACAGATATAGGAGTTCTAAGTTCATGAGATGCATCTGAAACAAATCGTGCTTGTTGCCTATAAGAATCCCTCATTCTATCTAATAAATTATTGATTGCTTCTTCTAACCCTTGAAGTTCACTATCGCCAATATGAATTCTTTCATCAGATATAGTAGGACTTATCTTAGATATAGCATCCTCAAGACTATGAAATTTTTGCTCATCAAAAGCCATATCACTAAGTCTGCTAGCAGCTTCTGCTATTTCATTAAGTGGTTTTAAAATCCTTCTATTTTTTGCAGTACCAAATATCATTTGTGTTAATAACATAATTCCTTCTACAATTCCAATAGTACTAATTACTCTTATAAGAAGGTTTAAAAAAGTACTAGCCTCTTTTATCATGACTTTTCCATTATCCCAAATAACTTTATAAGTTGCTGTTTCTATAGGATAAAATTCAAATGACCTTTGAGCATTCCTTACAATCTCACCATAAAAATTAATTTCATTTTCAATGCACCAAACTCCAATAAATCCAGCTATTATACATATATCAATAATAAGAAACTTTAAAAATAAATTTCTTACAAAAACAGAGTTTAATTTTATTGCAATAGATATAACATTCTTTGTTTTATTTTTTCTACTCATCTTTAATTACGTATCCCACACCACGAACTGTAGTTATTATTTTAATGTTAAAAGCATCATCTATTTTTGTTCTCAAAAATCTTATATAAACATCAATAACATTAGTTTCTCCAAGATATTCATAACCACATAACTTTTCCATAAGTATATTTCTAGTTAACACTATATTCTTGTTTTCCAATAATATTTGTAATAAATTAAACTCTCTATTGGTTAGTTCTATCTCATTTTCATCATACATTACTTTATGTCTCATTTTATCTAATGATAGTAGACCACACCTTATTATATCTTCATCCTTTTTCACTGTGACTATTCTTTTTTTAAGTGCTGTTCTTATCCTCGCAAGTAATTCTTCTATTGCAAATGGTTTAGTTATATAATCATCTGCTCCTGCATCAAGTCCTGATACCTTATCCATAACTGCATCTCTTGCAGTAAGCATTATAATGGGAATGTCAGAAGTTCTTCTAATCCTTCTTAATACTTCAAGACCATTTATTTCTGGAAGCATTATATCAAGGAGAATTAAATCCACTTCACCATTTTCTGCAATCTCAAGACCTGTTCTGCCATTATTAGCTTTTATTACCTCATAACCTTCGTGTCTTAACTCAAGCTCAATAAACCTTGATAATTTCTCTTCATCTTCAACTATTAAAATCTTAACCATTTCTATCCGCCTTTTTAAATTTTTCTTTTATAATTTTTACATTATCTGAAATATTCTTCAATATCCTATTAGCTTTATCTGCATTAATAGTTTTTGAATATATATATAACTCTATGTCTAAAAATAATAAAATAATTGTTAAAGGTATAATCATCCAAAAAGCAAAAAATAAAAGAATAATAATTACAGTAAGTGGTATCTTTAAAAATATCCTATCTTTCTTTTTTATTTGTAAAAAAATATTATTGCATGTATCTATACACTTACATATAGCTTCAAAAATTCCTTGAAAATTATTATTTGATTCATATCTATTTTCTTTGTTTTTCTTATTCTCTTCCTTTTTTTCACTATACCTTGTTTCATTAGTATAAAATATATTTACAGAAGGTCTTTTTACCCTTCCCTTCTCTTCCAAATATAATAATGCGTCTAAAATATCCCAACCACTATTTTCTAAAGCTATTTTAGCTTCTTCATAGCTTACATTTGTTTTTTCCCTCAATTTATCTATTAATTTAAGTTTATCCATAAATAACCTCCATATCTATGGCACAAATACAATTGTTTATTATAGGGTTCCAAATTAAATTTTCAACTTATTCATTTATCAAATGATAAAACTCAAATTAATATTTTATCAATAACTAACAGATTATTTTAGTTAAAAGTTAAGAGTGAATAGTTACTGATAACAAAAATTTGATGTATAAATTTAAGTTGGAGATTGTTTCCCTATATAATTATATCCTTAGATATTAAATTATACCATTTAATTTTATATAATCCTAAAAATAAAGAGACTTTGAAAATATTCAAAATCTCTTTACTATAATATATTATTTTTCATAACCTTTTTTAAAGTCATTTTTAATATTATCTGCTGACTCTGATGCTTTTTCAAAAACATTATTTACACCATCATAATTATTATGAGCACCAGACAATGAATATTTATATCCACAGAACAATCCGATTATTAATAATACTATAGTTGGTACAGATAAGAATATTAGTAAAAGTATTGATATTGTTAATGATATTCTTATTGGTTTTTCATTTTCTTTTTTTACCTCAAAACAGTTCTGATTTCCTTTTTTTATAAATTTACTTATAAACTTAAACACTCTACCAACAACCTCTCCAATTCCACCATATCTTTCTTCATGTTTTTTTCTATTTTTCTTTTTATCTTCTCTTTGCTCTTCTTCCTTAACTTCAATTATTGTAGCATTTTCAATTGTATTGCTTTCTATTTTTCCATTTTTCTCTAAATATATAATAGAATCTATAACATCCCAGTTACATTTTTCTAATGCTTCTATCGCCTCTTCACGAGTTACATTAGCCTTTTTAATTATAATTTCAATCATTTCGTTTTTTTCCATTTGAATTACCTCCGTGTATTTATTAATCATTCATCATGGTTATATAATACGTTTAGAAGATTAATCTAAAATATAAGAAAGATTAAAATTAGATTAAAAATTAAAATTAATTATAATTTAGTAGTTTTGTTACTACTTTAACTTACTTGATAGCTTCATATTTGATATAGCCATTGTAGAAATAATTGATATTATAAAAACTAACAAAGATATCAAAATGACTAATACATAAGTAGGTATAACTTTACCTGCTATATTGTAAATCTCAGGGTGAATATAATACTTATTAAAATTAATCATATGGTACGGTAAGAATGCCTTAAGATAATGATTAATCTCAAAATTATTTTTAGGTAGCATAGTCATTATTGCACAAAAAAATGTTACAAATAATGCTCCTGATAAAATCTGATCTACTATACTTGTAAATAGAAGTGTTGTAGATACCATAATTAACATTGCCATAAATCCTATTGTTACATTCAATAAATACTGCTGTAAGTATGTTAAATTGTAAGGACAAAACAAATAACTTACACTACTTTGAATAGGTAAACTAGCCCCTTTAAATCCAAGTATTAATAGTTTTGAAAGTGAAAAAATTAATACAGCTGTAATATAAATCATAGCACCTACTTCAAATCCTGTTATTATTTTAATTTTAGCTAAAGTTTTCTTTCCATGTTTAGTTGCAATGTACAGTTGTCTCATTTTCGTCTTTGGGTCCTTTGCAAATACAGGTAAAATAATAAATGGTATAACAACTATAACAACTGTAACGAAGTCTACCATATCATTATTTAAGTTCTTCCACCCCTCTGCATATCCTAGTCTTAAAGGTGTATTAAGTTTTTCACCCTCGGAAGCTAACTTATCTATATCTTCTATATAACCTGCTCCACCTATATTCTTTTTTACATTTACTATTCTCTGATTGTAAAAATTTTTTATATCATCACTTGTAAGTTCTTCTATTTTTTTTTCATAATTCGAAGCAACAAGTATAAATAAATTTGAATTGTATAAATACTTACTTTTATCTTTGCTCTCTACAACATCTTTTATAGCCTTTTCATCTAATAATATTTTATGTTTATCTAGTTTTGATTCTTTTAAATTATCTTTACTAGACATTATAATATTTCCTTGTGAATCGTATACATTGTAATTATTTAGAGACATTATACTACTAAAGATAGAAAATATTAAAATAGCTGCAGAGAGTATAAGAAAGTTTCTCAAGCTTAATATTCTTTTTCTTTCAACTCTTATAATTTCTTTCATTTAATTTAACCACCTAATTTTTATTTTTAATATGCTGTTACTATAGGGTTCTAAATTGAATTTTAAACTTATTCATTTATCAAATGAGAAAATTTAAGATTAACATCATATCAATAGTTGACAGCTTATTTTAATGAATAGTTAATTTAACTTATATCTCTTATACTGTCTCACTGTTAAAATTCTAATTACTAACATGTAAATAAATGCTATAGCTATAAATGCTAATGAATATGGTATCATTATATTTCCTATAAAATAACAAATATCAAACTCTTTAAAAAAACTAATATGTTTAGCGAAATAAATAGGATTAAGTTGTAATTGTAATGGATTAGTTGTATTCGCTAATTTTAGAAGTACCCATATACTAAATACAGATATAAACGTTGTTAATTTTGAATATTTAACTTTCAATGATATTAGCATAATTAAATTTGCAACTATTAATACCCCTAATAAGCCTTGTAAAATCATAATTACTATACCTGTACCTACACTTATATTATATAAACAAGTGAACCATATAGTTTGTATAGATGTACTCCATCCATGTAAAGAAGCTCCAACTCCAATTTCTATTAAAAGTATTCCTATAAATATAGCGTAAATTACTACTGAAAATATATTTCCTGCTATGATTCTTGCATTCATATTTTTCTTTCTTCCAAACTTAGAAGATAGTGTAAGCTCATCTATTCCATTATTGCTATTCTTTGAAAATAATGAACTTAACGCAAATCCTATTACTATAAGCACAAGATAGTATTGTGTTCCATATTGCCATACAAAATAACTTAATCCTCCATTATAATCCACCTTGAAAGGAATTTTTAATTTATTTATTTTTTCATTTATATTATTCATATGGTTATCTGTGTATTTAAACCAATTATCACGCTGATTGTATTCTTTTATAGTATCACTTACAGATTTTTTATACTGATTATAAAACTTTTTTTCCGATTTTATAAAGTCAAAGTCTAGTCCCTTGTTAAGATTAGACGCCTTCGAACCATAATTAGCAAAGTTTATAATTTGATTTGTATAATTATATTTTGTAGAATATGCTCCAAGCAATTCCCCAGCCTTTTGTTTTTCTTTACTTGAATTGAAATTTTTAACTAAATTATCTAAATACTCTTGATTCATTACTCCTTGTATATCTTTTGATTCATTTCTTATTGCTCTACAAGATTTTAACCCATTAACTTCTTTACCTTCACTAGTAATAGCCTCAGAATTAAATAAAATTATAAAGATATTAATTGTAGATATTATAACAAGTAATACTACAGATACTATAGTGAGTTGAGTCCATATCTTTTTAAATTCATATTTTACTAATTCTTTCATATTTTTAACACCTACTCTTTATAACTGTTTCCATGATGTATTACTTTCCATGGACTATCCTTTGACTCTCTTACTAAAATTAAATAACTATATACATCCTCTTTTTCTGTTTCATATTCTTCAATATATATATTTTCATTATCATAGCCACTAGCTACTCCTTTATCTTCATCATCGTAAATTGCATTCATTCTTGGATCCATACACTGTGATACATTATGTATATATACTGGCTTTTCAGGAATTTTTAATTTATTTTCAATATAATTATTCGCAATACGTGAAAGTTCTTCCATTTTCTCATAACTTTCATTGCTAAAATCAGGCATATTTTTACTTTGACCTGGTACATTAATACATGGCTCTCCAATAGATAATGTACCTTCAGGAGTCTCTTGAATACTTTCTTTTCTTTCCTTTCTTCTTCTTGAAAGATCCTTATCAATTGCTGTATCCTTTTGTTCTTCTGGAAGTCTATCTATAGCATCTCCATCTATATTATTTACATCATTACTTCGTGAGCTGCTTATACCAGTACTTCGTGAAGTACAACCTACAGAAAATGTCAAACTCATTAATATAGCTCCAATTATCATTAAACTTTTTCTTCTTTTCATTTTAAATCCCCTCACTTTGTTATTTTTTTAACTAATATAGTTATTATATTGGTTTTAAAATATACTTACCTTTACATTTAAATTATTATAATTCTATCTAAAGGCATGTAGATACATAATAATCTTCTAAGCTTGGTTCTAATGGTTTACTTGTAACACCTTCATATTTCTCACCTACATATCTTACACGTATGTTTTGTTTTTCTTGTTTTCTGTGAATCACTTTTCTATCTTGGCTTATTTTATTAAATACATCTTGATTAACGATAGTTTCCCAAACTTTTCCTCTTATTTTTTCTACTAAGTTATCAATATTATCAGCTTCTACTAATTCCCCACTTTTTATTATTATCAAATCATTTGCAATTGCTTCTATATCAGATAAAATATGCGTTGATAATATAACTATCTTATCTTTTGACATTGAACTTATTATATTTGAAAACCTTATCCTTTCTTTTGGATCAAGTCCTGCTGTTGGCTCATCCAGTATTAATATCTTAGGGTCATTAAGTATTGCTTGTGCTATACCTATCCTTCTTTTCATACCACCTGAAAAAGACTTCACTTTTTTATCTGCTACATGTTCTAAGTTTACAAATTTCAAAACCTCTAGAATTTTTTTATCTAACTCACATTTGGGAATACCTTTTAATGCACCCATATATTCTAAAAAATCCTTTGCTGTAAAACTTGGAAATACATTATAATCTTGTGGCATATAACCTATAATATCTCTATACTTTTCATCTAAATTTATTATATCCTCACCATCAAAGGTTATCTTTCCTTTAGTTTGAAAATCAACAGTAGTTAAAATTCTCATAAGAGTACTCTTACCTGCTCCATTTTCTCCAAGTAATCCATAAGTACCTGACTCCATTGTAATGTTTATATTTTTTAATGCTTCTTTATTTCTATATGATTTATATAAATTTTCAATCTTTAATTCCATTTTACTCCTCCTTTATAGATACTAAATAACTATTTAAGCTATTTAGTATCTGTATTGTTTTAATATTATAACGAGCTATGAACTTGGCAATAATGCATATGCTAATGAAAAATTCGATCCAATTGTTACACTGCTATATTTGCCAGTTTTAAAAAGGACTAGCCCTAACTGCTTTTCTTCTTGAGTTAAATTCTCATATTCTCTATCTTCATAAAGATTTATAGTATTTCCACAAAGATTTATAACGTTTCCATTATTCATAGATTCACTACTATATAATGAAGTTTCACCTGCTTGAACTACAATCGTATTATTAAATGAAATTACTGATAATGCTGAAATAAATAATAAAAATACTACAAGGAAAGTTCCTTTTTTTCTCTTTTTACAACTTAACATTGACTCAACTCTACCTTTAATAATGTGAACCCCATTTGTATTGAACTGAGATGAAAACATTGTAGTTTTAAGAGTATTTCTATATTTTAATGTATTTACTAAGACAAACGCATATTCCTTTATTTCATCTTTGCTAAATCTTTTAATTACTTTTTCATCACAAGACAATTCACATTGCTCACCAAAGTATACTTTTAATATCTTAACTAATGGATTAAACCAATGTATAGCACTAGCAATCATTAAAATTAACTTTAATAAATTATCTTTTCTTTTAAAGTGAATTAATTCATGTCTAAATATCCACTTTAATTGTTCTTTGTCATAATCATTATTAGGTATTATTATTTTATTTTTTATAATACCTATCAAAGCAGGAGAAGAAAGTCCATCTACTTTAGATATATTAATATGTTTTCTAATATTTAAAGCTTTCTTTTCTTCTTCTAAGATTTTAATTGTCTTAGTATCAGTAACTATGTGATTTATATTTTGTATCTTCTTATAGAATAAAATTTGTTTACAAATATTTTTTATAACAATATATATAACTCCAAATAGCCAAATACAAAATATTATTTTAATGTAATTTACTATATTATTAGTTCCTGACTTTTTTATAGAATGTACACTTTCTAAAATAATATTATTTTGAAAAGGCAAATATACTCCTATACTTGATATAAAAAGCATTCTTATAGTTATCAAAATACAGATTATATAGTTTAACTTATGAGTATACTTACATAAAATTTTATTTTTTAATAAGGCTATCAATATAATTGGTATACTAACGCATATACTTGTTTTTAAAAGTTCAAACATTAAATAGTTCATAGCATCACCTATTTTTTATCCACTCTTCTAAATCTTTAATATCGCCTTCTGATATGTCTTTAGAATCATCAAGAGCTGATATAATACTTGATAAAGAATTATTATGCATAAAACTAAAAAAATCTTTAGTTTCAAATTTTAAATACTCTTCCCTATTAATTAATGGTAAATAAAATGTTTGTCTACCCTCTTTTTCTTGCTTTAAAAATTCTTTTTCAACTAATCTACTAAGAGTCTTAGATGTAGTTCCTTTTGACCAATCATATTTTTCACTCATAAATTTTGTAATATCTACAGAAGCAACTCTACAAATTTCTTGAGCCCATATAAACTTCATAACTTGTAGCTCCGTTCTAGGAATCTTTTTCAACTTTAACACTCTCCTCTTTACGACACTTGTCTACCTTGTATATTTAGTATAATACGGCATTTGTCTACTGTCAATATATTCATGTAATTAATTTTATTGTAATCTTCCTAAAACCTTTAAATCTTTTATATTTATTACTTAAATAAACATAAAATGACGATATTAAACTATTTAATATCGTCATGAGTCTTTAAAAGTATCTCCTACTTATCATCTATTCTTCATATAAATTTATTCTAAATTCCTAACATTCCACTTAATAAACAATATAAGTGCAACATTTAACATTGCTATTACTAGTAAAATTATTCCTATTGGCACTCCACTTTCTATAACTTGTCCAAATAATAATTGTCCTGGTGCAACACTTATTGTGGCTACTGCTGTTGAAAATGCTGATACACTCCCTAACATGTATACTGGTAATTCTTTTTGCATGAATGTTAAAGTTAATACATTTGATAATGTTAATGATAGCATTATTGCCATACCACCAATTGCAAAGATTCCTACGAAAATATAATTATTTGCTTTTATAAACCCTATGGTAGACATTAAAATTACACCTACTATCATAGGTAAATATGTATAATATAATTTTTTCATTGAAAACATTTTAGGTTTCATGCTTATTAAAAAGCCCCCAAATATCATACCTAACACACATACTCCTTCTACCATTCCATAAACCTTAGAAGAAAGTCCTAGTAATATGTTTATAAAATATGGTGCAATTATTGATATTATTGGTACTAAAAATATATTGCAAAAGGCATATGAAACTATAATTCCTAATATGATTTTCTTTTCTTCTTTCAAGTAAATAAAAGTATTTTTCATATCTAAAAAAGATTGTTTTATAAATTCCATTGATAATAACTTATTGTTTTTATTACATTTTATATTTTCATGTTTACATACATCTGGAATGTCTAGGAATAGCTCCATTATTGCTGATATAAAAAAACTTATTGCATTTATTATTACTATTATTTTTATACCTAATATTCCATAAAATATTCCTGCAAATATTGGCCCTACAAAGTTTACAATTGAGCCTACTTGATTTATTATTCCATTGGCTGAAGTAAGTTTGTCTTTCTCTACTATTTGTGGAATTGAAGATACTGTAGCTGGTCCATACAATGTGGCGCACACTGATAGCATAAACATAACTATAGCAACTATCAATTCATTATCTCTTCCACTTAGTAACACAAAAGCATAACATCCAATTATTGCAAAGCAAAAGAAATCTAAATATACCATTATCTTTTTTTTATTTACACTGTCTGAAAGCCTTCCTGCTATTGGTGCAAATAAAACATAAGGTATTGTTGATATTGCTAATATGTTAGCAAAAACGGCTGCACTACCTGTAAACTCTAGTAAATATAAAGACATACTAAACCTTTGAATGGCATTTCCAAATAGAGAAATAATCTGCCCAATCACTATTATTATAAAGTTTTTATTTTTCATCTACGCTACCTAAAAAGCTCATACTCCATGCATACTGGATACTGGCCATTTTCACTTTCTTTAATATTAGCATTTATTCCATATATCTCTTTTAAAGTACTATTATTAATTACCTCTATAGGCTTTCCCTTACAAACAATTTTTCCTTTTTTAAGACCAATGATATTATCTGCAAATCTACAAGCATTATTAAGCTCATGAAGAACTATAACCACTGTTATGTTCTTTTCTTGATTAAGTTTTTGAAGCACTTCTAGCACTTCTAACTGATATGACATATCTAAATAAGTTGTAGGCTCATCAAGCATTATAATCTCTGTTTCTTGAGCTAATGCCATAGCAATCCAAGCTCTTTGTCTTTGTCCACCAGATAAATTTTCAATTTCTCTATCTGCAAATTCACTAAGAACAGTTTCCTTTATTGCCCAATCAATTATTTCTTTATCATGGTTATTAAGACCACCTATAATCTTTTGATGTGGAAATCTTCCATAAGCAACAAGTTCCCTTACTGTAAGTCCACTTGGGCAACTTGGTCCCTGTGGTAGAAAAGCAACTTCTTTAGCTATATCCTTTTCTTTTATGCTTTTTATATTTCTATTATTTATAAAAATATCACCGTTTTTAGGCTTATTAATTCTTGCTATAGTTTTAAGTAATGTTGATTTTCCACAACCATTGGCTCCAATAATTATGCTTATTTTCCCCTTAGTTATGTCTAAATTCATATTTTCAATTATAATATTATTTTCATATGCCACTGATAAATTTTTTACACTAATAGCTTCCATAATTATTTCTCCTTCATCATTAAATAAATAAAATATGGTACTCCAAATATTGATACTGTTATTCCCACTGGAATTTCAATTGGAGAAAATAAATTTCTTGAAACTGCATCTGCCAAGATTACTATTATTACACTTATCATAGCTGACACTACAAGAAAATTTTTATGATACGGTCCAACTAACTTCCTTGCCATATGTGGTGATATAAGTCCTAAAAATCCAATATTTCCTGCAAAGGCTGTTGCTGTTCCTGCCAATATAACTACATAACTTAAAAACTTTTTTCTTTCCTTTTCTAAGTTTAAACCTAATGATATGGCAAGTTCATCAGAAAGGTTTAATACATCTAACTTTTTATGATTTAATAAAACTAATATAAACATTATTGATACTATTGGAATAACTACATTTGCATAGTTCCATCCAGAACCCCAAAGACTTCCTGATGTCCAAACTAATATTCTATTATAATCTCCAACTCCACCTCTAAATGTAATAAAAGTTATAAAAGCATTTAGTCCTGCATTTAGTCCAATTCCTATTAACAAAAGTCTTTTTGGTCTTATCCCATTTCTACTAGACATCATATATATTACAAAAGCAGTAATTCCTGCTCCCAATATTGCCATAAATGGCAGAACAAATATTGAAAACTCTCCAAGTTCACTATAATAACTTCCAGTTTGATATGTAATAAATAATACTGCCACCACTGCTGCACCAGCATTTATACCTATTATTCCTGTATCTGCTAAATCGTTTTTAGTTATAGTTTGAAGAATTGCTCCTGCTGTTGATAATGCAATTGCCACAAAAACTCCAACTAAAATTCTTGGGAGTCTAATATCTAATATTGCTGTATTTTGGGCTCTTGTTCCATTGCCTAGAAATGTGTTTATAACATCTATAGCAGAGACTTTGTATGTACCCCAACATAATGTAACTACAAAGGATATAGACAATAAAACTATTAGAATACTCAAAACTACTTTAAATCGTTTTTTATCCATTATCCTCTCTCCTTTCTAGCTACTGAAATAAAAAATGGTACTCCTATCAGTACTGTAAATACTCCAATTGGTGTTTCATAAGGATTAAATAACATTCTTGCTGCAATGTCTGCATAAGTTAAAAGAACTGCTCCAAATAAAAATGAACATGGTATATTTCTTCTATAGTCTTCTCCTAATAACTTTCTAACTATTTGTGGAACTATAAGTCCAACAAATGCTATATTCTTACCAACTGCAACTGCTGCTGCAATCATTGGTATCACTACCATAAGAGTTTTAAATCTTATTTTTTGTGGATTTTGCCCAAGCCCAATGGCAACATCGTCTCCTAAATTTAATATATTTATTTTTGATGATAATAAAATTGCTATAACAAGTCCTATAATTGCAAATATAAATACTAATTTAAAATCTGCCCAAGTGGCATTTCTAAAACCTCCAGATACCCAAAAGGCTATCATTTGAGATTGATTTGTTAATAATCCAATTATTGTAGTTAAAGAAATGAAAAATGTACTCATAGCTGTTCCTGCTAAAAGTATCTTTGTAATAGAATTATTATTTGCCTTTTTTGATATAAATGCTAAAACTATAATTCCAGTTATAAGTGCTCCTATAAAAGAAGCTATCATTACATTTTTAGTGTTTATTGTAACTCCTACTGCATAAAAAATTGCTATTATTAAAGTTGCTCCTTGGCTCACCCCTAATATAGACGGTTCTGCTATTGGATTTCTTGTAACACCTTGAACCATTGCACCTGTTACTCCTAAAATTCCTCCTGTTAATAAAACAGAAAGTGCCCTTGGAATACGTACATCTCTAACTAACATAAGTTCTAAAGTTTTATTATAATTAAAAATGCTATTCCAAATATCCTTAAAAGTAATATGGACAGATCCTAGCTTTACAGCTAGAATCAGTCCCACTATTAGAAGTAACAAACTACAAAACAGAAAAACTATTGTACGTTTATTACTTAGTTTCATTTAACATCTCACCTATTTCATCTACTAATATATCTCTTCCAATTGAGCTGTACCCTTGATTAAAATAAGGTGATGCTTCTAATACAATAACATTACCATTCTTAACTGCAGGTAAACTATTCCAAATTGCATTACTTTCTAATTGTGCTAAATCTTCTTTTGTTGCCATTAAAAATATGTAATCAGTTTTAATTGATGCTAATCCTTCATAAGTTACAACTGGAAGGCTTATATCACCTTGCTTTGGCATTCCTTCTGGTTTTTTAAGACCCATATCTTCATATAACACGCTACCAAAACCAGCTCCATCAAATATAAAAAATTGTCCTCCACTTGCCAAAAATGAAAGGTATGTTTTATCTTCTCCAAATTCTCCTTTAACTTTATCGCCAGCCTTTTTAGCCTTAGCTTCATAATCTGCTAGCCATTTATCTGCTTTATCCTCTTTATTAAATACCTTTGAAAAAGATTTAAGATCTGCTTTCCAGTCTAATGCATCTAATTGAATCATAACTGTTGGTGCAATTTTATTTAATTGGTCATACATTTTTTCTTGAACTGTTGATATAACTATTAAATCTGGCTCTAAATTCATTACCCCTTCTATATCCATAGTATCTTGCATGCTATATCCTAAAATCTCTGCACCTTTTAATGTATCCTCTAAATACGAAGGAAACTTAGTGTAATCATAAGCATCACTATTTGCAGTTCCTATAACTTTATAACCTAAAATTGATAAAATATCGCTATTACCACTTAAATCTACTATTTTTTCAGGATTTGCTGGTATTTCAACTTCTCCTCTTACATCTGTAACTGTTACAGTGCTTTCTACTCCGTTATCTTCTTTTACCTCTTTATTTGTTCCGCATCCCACTAAAAATATAGCCGTTATACAGATAATTATCGTGCTCTTTAAAAAATTAAACTTCATAATATTCCTCCTTAGTATTGCTTCCTATCTACTTTTTGTGTTACGATTTATCTGAACTTATTGTATATGAGTTTCATTCTCATTTCAATCCTTGCATCTAATTTAATAATTTTATCATCTATTCTAATAATTATTATTTAGATAGCAAAAACTTATATTAAAAAATATTATGTCCAAAACTAAGCATAAAATTTATAAAAATGAGGTATATACTATGATTTGCAAAACAACAAAGGAATTTCAAAATAAAGTTTTAAATAAAATGACCTTTACACCCTATCCAAATGAAAACTACACAATATATAAAAATGAAAATAGACCTGAACTAGGATATTTTATTAAATATAATAGAGATAAGTATTATGAATTTGGAATTGGCGACTATACAATTCCAGAAAGTTTTTCTCTTGTTTTTGAACATAATGAAGAAATATTACGGTTTGGAACTGTTTATAGTGGCGAAACTAAATTTAAAATTGAAAATAATCCAGTATCTTCTTTTAGTCCATCCTCATTTTTTGTATCTGAAAAAAACATAAAAGGAAAGCAACATTGGAAAAAAGGTCAACACTTTCATGGTGCAGAAATAACAATTTATAAAAAATACTTTGAAGAAATAATACATTCAAACTTTCCAGAATCTATAGTTTTTGATAAATTTATTAACAACTATACCTATAATTATCTACCTCTTGAAGTAGCTTCTATTATTCAAAAATTAAGAAGTCTAGCTGAATCTAATAAATTGACTTCATTATACTTAGAAAGCAAAATTTTAGAATCAATAGCGTTACTTTATAATGAGATATCTTCTTCACCTGAAAATGTTTTTACTAATCAGCTTAATTATGGAGATATTAAAATAGGGAATAATAGATCTATTACTCTAACTGCATCAGATATAAATGCAATCCAAAAAGCCCATGATATCTTAACAAAAGAAATATGTAATCCACCGACAATAAAAAGCCTAAGCAAAATGGTGTTTTTAAATGAACAAAAATTAAAGGCAGGATTCTCTGCAAAATATCATATGTCAATTAGACAATATACTAATTCACTTAGAATGACTACAGCAGAAAACTTGCTATGTACAACAGAATTAAGTATTGATGAAATATCTAAAATGGTTGGATATAATTATAGCGGAAACTTTGTAAAAATGTTTAAAAATGTACATGGAAAAACGCCTTTAGCATTTAGAAAAATGAAGTTATAGAATTTATATAAAAAACCACCTTAATGCTTAAAATTCAGTTTTAAACATCAAGATGGTTTTTACATTCTCTTAAATAGTATATTCTACTTACTAAAATCTCTTATACAGGATTCAATGAAATACCTATCACTATCTTTGATTGACTTTCCAAAACACTCTAAAGCTTCCCTTAACTCCTTTATTTGAATATTACTAGGAGCTATAAAGGATTGATTATATTTCAATTTCCACCTTTCAAGTGTTCTTTGCCCAAGCATTGAAATTTCTTTTTCTTTATCAGCACATAGTTCTAAAATATACCTTATAGCATTCCATTTACTTAATGAACATAAAAGAATGGCAGAATTAACTTTCACATGGTAATATGTATCTTCTTTAAAGATTTTATATATATTATCTATATCATTAGCATTAATCTCTTTGCCTAAAACCTTTCTTGCAGTCTTAGATATGCCTGCTCTTTTATCGTTTAAAAACAAAAGAATTTTTTCTTTATACTCTTCCATATTTAATCCTGCTAAAGAAATAATTGATGCCTTTACTATTTTAGTGATATCCGAATCTATAAACTTAGCAATAAGTTTTGAATCATTTTTATTACCTGTTTCTCCAAGTCCACAAATACTAGAATATAGTTTATCATTTTTCTCTATTCCATCATGGTATATTGCTGCAAAATCATATTTTTTATTTTTTGAAAGCAAGTATCGTGATAACTCTCTAACTGCTTGATTGTTATCAAATAAACTCTTTTCTAACATATTTATAGCTTCTTTAGATGCAAAATAATATAATAGTTCAAGTCCAATAATTCTTATTTGTGAATGCTTATCATTAATCAATAACTGTGAAATATCAATAAATTCCTCACCTGTTATTTCATTTTTTATATTTCTAAGTACAAATAGCCTATTGTAAGGATCACTATCCTTTATTAAATATTTTATAATACTTTTATTGTCTATAACTTTTCTTTCAAGGATTATCTTATAACAAGCTAACCTCATTTTTGAATCCGTTGATTGAAGTCCATATATTAATTTTTCAGAACCTTCTTTAGTAGTCATTATTGAAATAATTTTATCTATAATATGACTATGTTCATCCCTTGAACATTCCCTTAATCTTAATACTAAAGGTAAATTATCTACAAAATCCGTAATATATTCTAAAGTTATGTATCTTTCTAGTTGTTCTTTTGAAGTGTCTCTAACTTGACTTACCCAATCATTAAGCCTAATTAAGATGTATGGTATTTCATTTCCTGTTTTTATATTTGAAAGAGCAAGTATTGCCTTTTCTCTAAAATATCCATTTGGATGAAAACTACTTAACCCTAATATTGTAATCTTCTCCTCTTGTGACATTAAAGGATGAATCAGATCATTAGGATTTTTATTATTCCAATCATAATACCATTCAAAGGAAGTCCTTTCCCTAAATATTGTATCCATCTTAACTAGCTGACTAAAACTTAACGTCCTAACAAAATTATTGAGAATTTCTGCAGCCTGCAACTTCATTTTTTCATTATTACTAAGCAATAACTTAAATACATCTGGAATAGCTAATAATGTTAAATCATTAGCTAATAAGTCTCTAAATATTCTCTCTTCCCTTATGTTAATTTTCTCAAAATCTATTGAGTCATCTACCTTTACTGATTTTCTTTTATTATAGTTGGTTATTCTTTCTAAAACTTTTTTAATCATATTTATAATCACTTTCTTTCAGCTTTGGTTAACTATAGGGAAACAAGCTCCAACTTAAATTTATTCAATAACCTTAAAATATTTTCATACAAGATGCAGTGTTAAATTCTAAGTGATTCTGAGCATGTCTCACTATTTTAGGTATCCAAGTTTTGGAATGGATAATTTTAAAAGTCAACTTGGAACCCTATATTTAAATTCGTTATAATCTGGTACCATACATCTATTAATCCAATCATTCAAATCTTTATATACTTTAGTTTTAGGATATGCTTCACTTTCTTCTTTACCGAAAAATGTTAAATGCACTACACTGTACTATTTATAATAAATTTAATTTATATCATAAACATATACATCTATACCCCTAGAGCATATATTTTTATTTATTAATTTCTCAATTTCTTCCCATTTACCACCTGCAAGCCCACATCCAATTCTAGGCATATGTATAGTGGCATTTAATTCTATAGCTCTTTCTCCTACTTTTTCTAGACATTTATCAACAGCTTCATATCTAATAGGTGGGCCTGATTTGCCTCTTTTTATATCTCTTTGTCCTATCATATTAGCAACATATATATCTTCTGAAACTTGTACATACTGAACTTCTCCAAGTTCAAAATTAGAATCATCTTTATACCACTTTCTATATTCCTTCTCAGGTTTATTCCATCTTTTAGAAAGAGCTAATACAAATCCTTTACCCCATGCACCAATATCATTGCAAATATGGGCAATTATTTTATTTCCGTCTATACTCGGAGTAGTAGCATCGCCTTTCAAATATATAATTTCTTTTTTCATTTTTCTTTCCTCCAAAATCTATTTAGCATGTTATTCCTCTAAACTTCTCATTTCACATTTTCATTTTATATTTTAAATAAATTTATCTGTTTAACTCCTAAGTTTGTTGATAATGTGTAGCAGCTATATTGCATTCTTCACAGATAAAAGCATAATGTATACCTTCACCATATTCCTCAATATCAGCCCAATCAATTTGTGCAATAAACTTCATATGTTTTGAACATTTTGGACACTTTGGGTATTCTGCATCTTGTATCCAAGTAGGATATCCTCCGATTTGAGAAAATGTTGTTTGTAAAAATTCACTTGCTGCATGATAACAGTTTCTCTTTACCTTTGACATACTTATTGATGCTTTATAAATTGGACTTTCCTCATTAGTTGTATCACATAGATATTGTGGTTTAATATTTAATTTGCTCCAATATGTAGCTCCATTAGTATCAATATCAGTATATATAGGTTCATAGCAATTACACATAGGACAAGTTGCTATATTTAATCTGTTACCATTCAAATTCATAAATTCAAAAAATGAGTTAGTTAAATCAAAACTAACTAAATTAACTAATGCTTCTCCGCACCATTCACATTTTTTATCTTCTGTCTGCAAAAACAATACAGGTTCATCTACAAGAGGATTTTTCTTTTCAATAGCATAACAATCTTCAAAAAATAGATTTCTTCTTTTCCCCTCTTCTGTTAACTCCCATCCAGCCTCTAAAGAATATTCTTCTGGTGGAACATAAAGTTTATTTCTCCACTTAGGCGGATTCTTTCTCCATTGATAAAATAAATCTACAACTTTTGCATCACCAATCCAAGCTAAAGCTCTTAACATATGATTTAAACTTAAAGTATCTGAGCCTTTACTAACTTGTCCTATAAGATAATCCCTAACATCAATTGGAGCATCTTTAAATATTATGTCAGGATAACACTCATTTTTCTTTATTAAAGCCTTTAAGCATTCTTCCACTTCTGTATTGGTGTAACATACAATTGATAACAATATATCTTGTGCCATCTCTATGTTTTCACTTTCAATTAGATTTATAGCATAATCCTTCATCTTTTCTATATCTTCTTTACAAAGAGAAGTATACATTTCTTCAATACTTTTTTCGTATTTCACGTAATTTTCTAAAGGATTACATTTCTTAGGTTTGTGCATTATCTTTAAAATTTCAACAGGGTCACTTATGTTAGCATATAAATTAACGTCTTTCCTATTTTTCTTGATAAATTCCTCACGTTCTTTTCTTTTCATTCTTTGATAACATGGCATACAATATCCACCAGTTCTATCAGCTGTTATTTGTAAAATAGTTGCCTTGCAACCTTCCGTAATACAAGGTATTCGCTCACCCAAAATTATTCCTCCGTATCTATGCTATAACTTAAGTGAATAAATCTCTCTCTATATTTGTTCACTTTCGTTTGCCTTTTCTATGGTTTATAATCTTTAATATCTATATTTCTAACTCTATTCTATAAATTATTACATATATTTCAATAATATCATAAGTCTTAAGAAATATTAATCTATTGTTCCTTATTATGTAAAAGATTTTTTATTGCAAAATAACTTTTTAACTATACTAAAAACCACTTCAATGTTTAGAGTCAAGTTCTAAATATTAAAGTGGTTTTATGTAAATATTTTAAATTCAATTATTTACCAATAGTTATTTACCTAATTATTGTTAGTTTTTTCAAACTTATCATTTAGAATTAGACATCCTGGTTTATTTCTACATATATTTGCCCATATCAAAATACCTGCTATTGAAGATATTCTTCTAAAAACACTTTCATTAATTTTTTTCCCATATATACTACATGCAATATAACCTTCAATTGAATCTAAAGGAAGATTATCACTTCCTAACCTTGAGTTCATTGCATCTCCCTTTAAAGCTTTTCCATCTTTTCTTATAATTAATTTAACAGTTTCAATAAATACATCCCATGGTAAAAATGGATAAGTACTTAAGTTGTCCACATAAATCCCTTCGTCTTTCATAGTAGCATTTAAAAATTTATTTGCTTTCATAAGCGGAATTTTAGATGGATTTCCCTTTTCATCAAACTTTGCTTTTATTAATTCAATAATTTTATCTTCATCCATAACATTACTTCCCCTACCACTCATTTGTTTTATATTATTAAATTTAATCATGGAACCTTCAATTTTTTCTGCATACCCTTCTTCTATTAAAATTTTACCAACATACGAAGCAATAGCAGTCTTTGTTATATGTTCTTGGAGCCAATATCCTAAGCTATCAGTTTGAGCTTTGTTTCTTGAAGTCCCTATACTAATTATCATATTATCAAATCTTTTTAGCAATAACTGATACTGTTGCCTAGTAATTTCTATAGAACCAACTTTACCAAAGTATATCATAGTTCCAAATTTAACACAGCCATCATATGTAAAACTACTTCCATTTGCCCATGTTTCCAATTTTTTAGGATTACTAATCATCAATATAAATTGATTGCTATCTTGAGGTAATAACAAAAGTTTATGAGGATTGTTGCTTTCCCACTTATTTAATCCATTATCAATTAAATATTTACCTATTTTTATACTTCGTAATTCTAAACAATTCTCCCAAAATGTATCATAAAGAGGTATTTCCACACTATTCCCAAATTGTCCAATATGTATACTAACACTCTCCCAAGTTACATCAAAAAATTTATCTCTATCTAATTTAGAAATCCTTACTCCATAACCCGAACCAAAAACATTGTAACTACCATCATTCCATGTGGTTACTTTCATAATATTACCTCCATAATTATGCTTTTAAATATTATTTCTAACATGTAGATTTATACCTAAGTCACTTTTATATTAATATTTTTTAAGTTCTATATATTCACCTAACTTTAATTAAGAAATTATCCACCCATTTTCAATTTATGATCTTGTTATTGTATTAATTTTTGTTGGATTCCAATGTAATCTGCATTTATAAGTCAAAGGATATAATTTTAAGCCTAATATTATTCCTATTTTATCATATGTTAATTGAATCTCATCTTCTCTGATTTGTTTTAAAAATCCATTAACTTTAAAAATTATACTCACCTACTATATATTTACGCCCAACTTATCTAGTCTTAATATTCTTGTTTATTAATTTGACTATATTTTAATATAATATTAAAATATAGCCACAAAAAATAGATGGTATTGTTCACATATAATACTCATTATTTATAAAATTTATTAAATAATATCAAAATATATTTGTTTTTTTAAGTAATAATTAAATATTGATTTAACTATTCTTTAATACAAAATCTGCATTTTCAATTGGAGAATATTCTAAGATATATTTTTCTTCTGCTGGGAAGTATCGTTTTTCGTATTTACATTTTATATCTTCCAATCCACCTATATATCCATCTCTTGCTAAAACTCTATTTAATCTGACTTCTCGTGGTACATCAAGGTAAATTATAAAATCTAAATAGGTTTTTAGTTCTTTTTTTTGCAAGAATATTCCTTCTAATATTAATACAGAGCCATGAAGTAAATTGATCCTTTGGGTAATATATCTATCATTTTCTTTATCATATATTTCTATTTGTTTATCTATTATTTCTCCATTTTTTATAGGAGATAAAATTTCTTTCACTAAATAATCATATCTCCATTGCACATTGTAATAACAATACCACTCTTCTTTAGACATATCATATCTAATGCATTTTGGGTGAATAAAATCATCAATATGCAACACATAAGAAGAATAATTTTCATTCTGTAATTGCAATTTTAACGAATTAACAAGTGTACTTTTACCTGCTCCGCCTAAGCCATCAATCCCAATAATATATATTTTTTTAGAAATATCTTCATTTTTCAATTTGTTTATCAAAAACTCCATTTCAAATTTCTCCTTTTTATACTTTTTGTTCATACTACGTAATAATTTACAAAACATTATATACTATACATATATCGGTTCTCTACTTTAAAAATCTTTTACTTTGGTATATAAATGTTCTACATTGCTTTGAACTATAAAATTTTTAGTCTTTATCTGTGTCTAATAATTTAAGTGGTTTAAATCACTTAATATAATTACTGATGTATTTTATTGCAATACAATTAAACCTATTCATACATTTTTTTAAATTGATATCCTGAATATAATATAATCCTTCTTTATGTTTACCTCTTTCACGAGAGTATCTTTGTATTTTAGAAAGTTTTATACCTTTGAAACTTTCAGTAAAGAATACTTCATACACTTCGACAACCTCATCAAAATTTCCTTTACCTAAAAATGTGCTTATGAAATCAAAAATTAATTATTTACACTCTAATGTAGTTATGTAATCACTTACGATAAAACACTCTTTTAATGTAATATTCTACATTTTATACAAATGATAGAAATAGCATTTTGAAGCTTGATAATCAACCCTAACCACTCATTGTAAATAATCTATAGCATTTCACTCGTTTGTATAACACCGTTTAAATCATGTTATAATTAATTTAATTTACAGCTACTTTGTTTCAAACAAATTATATGATAAACATTTTCTAAAGCATAATCTCAATCTAAATAATTTGATAATAGGAGTGAATTATATTGGAAAGTAAAATGAAAGTGCATTTTATGGGCATATGCGGAAGCGGTGCTGCACCTATAGCAATCATTGCAAAAAATAATGGATTTGATGTTTCAGGATGTGATTTAAATACATCAGGCTATTATAAAGATGCTCTTATAGAAAATAATATAGAAATTTTTGAAGGTCATGATTTAAGTCATATAAAGAATATTGATATTTTAGTTATATCCCCTGCAATTTTAGATGTTTCCCCTAATCATCCAGAAATATTGGAAGCTAAAAAAAGAGGAATTCTGATGACATGGCAGGAGTATTCAGCTATAGGGTTCCAGGTTGACTTTTAAAATTACTTATTCCAAAACTTGGATACCCAAAATAGTGAGATATGCTCGGAAACACTTAGAATTCAACAATACATTTTGTATAAAAATATTTTAAAGCTATTGAATAAATTTAAATGCGAGCTTGTTTCCCTATAGATATATACAAAATGGAAAGTTTGTTATTTCTATTGCAGGTACACATGGTAAATCTACAACTACAGTATTAATGGGACTTGTTTTGGAAAATGGAGGACTAGATCCAACTGTTGAAGCTGGAACAACATTTAAGAATTGGGGCGGCGGATATAGAATCGGAAATTCAAATTATTTTATATGTGAAGCAGATGAATTTAACAATAACTTTTTAAATTACAGCTCTTCAATAGCTATAATAAATAATGTAGAGATGGATCATCCAGAGTTTTTTAAAGATATAACTGAAGTTAAAGATTCTTTTAAAAATTTTATAAAAAAGCTTAATGAACCAAAAATTTTAATTGTTAATGAAGACAGTAATGCTATTAGAGAAATATTATATGATTTAAAAGACTGGTTAAATAAAGAAGGCGTAAAAGTTATTGGATATTATATAGATAATAAAATTAAATTTCCTTTTCACATGGAATATAAAGCTGAATTAAATTCAAATACTCCTGAATATTCATCATTTAAAGTAGTAAATGGTAATAATGAATATACTTTTAAGCTTGGATTAATAGGTAAGCATAATGTTCAGAACTCTTTAGGCGTGTTAATCACTGCCCTAGAGTTAGGTTTTAGCATAGACTCAATAAAAAACTCTTTTGAAAATTTTAAAGGAATAGGCAGAAGGCTAGAATTAATAGCAGATATTGATGATATTAAGATTTTTGACGACTTTGCTCATCATCCTACTGCTGTCGCTACTACATTAGATTCAATCAAACTTAGTTATCCAGAAAAAAAGATTTTTGCTATTTTTGAGCCACATCAACTTTCAAGGGTGAAACTATTCTTTAATGAGTTTGCTACAGCATTAAGAAAAGCTGATAGAGTTATTATTACAAAACCTTTTTTAGGACGAGAAGCAAGTAAAAATATAGAGCCAGTTAATTTAGATATGCTATGTAATAAAATAGATGTAGATAAATCAGAATATATAGAAAACTCCAACGAAATATGCAATAAAATCCTTAACGAAGTTAAAAGTGGAGATATAATTATAGTTTTTGGAGCTGGTGAATCTTATAAGTTATCTAGAAAAATTATTGATGTATTAAAAGAAAAGACTATGTTTAAATAAAAAACTATGTTTTATAATGATGATAATAATGTAATATAAATTGAGAGGACTTTTATATGTCCTCTCAATTTATATTTTAAAGATATTATTCAATTAAATTTACTATAGCTTATGCTCATTATCTTCAATTATATATTATTATTTTTGTACATTTAAATCCATTGTTCAAATATAACTAAATAGCTTTTTTATTTAAATCTGCACAAATAAAGTAATTTCATCAATTCTTGCTTCTTGTAAACTATTAATAGCAAAAAGTAAAAGTTTCTTTCCGTATCCTTTATTTTGATATTTTGGGTTTACGAACAAGTGGTCTATTATATTTTCATGTATTTCAACAGAACCTATTATCTCTTTATCTGTAAACATAATAAAAACATTAGATTTTTTTATTCATTTCGTGTACAACAACTTCATTCATTTTTACATACCCCAAAATATGAATAATCTCTATTTTAAAATTATCTCTTTGTTTAATTATATATTATTTACACCTTAATCATATAAATAATTAAAAATTCACATTCATTAATACATCATGTATATCCCAACCTAATGAGCCTGCACACCATCCCTGATTAGCTAATATCACTGCAACTACATTAGTACTAGGATAATAATATAGCCTACAGCTAACTCCATACTCTTCCCCAGTGTGTCCACACCTAACTATCTCTTTACTTTCTTTATTTAATATAAATTCATTTGCGTAGCCATACATCCATATATAATTTCTTGGCGTATCATCATATTCAAGAACTTTTGGTATAAACATCTCCGTTGACATTTTTTCACTTAGAAATTCATTATTTCTTAAAGCTTCTATGAATTTTATTAGATCATCTGCAGTTGAAATAGCTCCACCATCGGAAGCGGCATTAGGTGTTGTTGTATATATATTTCTTTTCCATCCTATAATTTTTTTATTACTATCTAAAATAGCTTCATAACCTTCAGCAACTAAATCATCAACATCATCTAGTGAGATAAAATTAGAACCATCCATATTTATCTTTGAAAAAATGTTTTGTCTAACATAATCAAAATAAGATAAACCTGATGCTTTTTCTATTATAAGACCTAATAATATATATCCTGCACCATTATAATGATATTTCTCATTAACTTTACTAACAGGTTCTTTATGAATAAATAATTCCAAATAATCTTCCAATCTACGCATTTTATAAATTGGTATATCAGACCAAAGTTTTTCCCACTCATCATCATCCTGTTCTTCATCAAAATAATCTGCAATACCAGAAGTATGTGTTAGCAGACTTTCGATTGTCACATCATTAGGAATTTTACTATTTTCAAGGTTTAAATATTCTACAACTTTAGTACTAAAGGATACCTTCCCAGATTCAATTAGTTGAAGAATAGCTACTGCTGTAAACATTTTGGAGATTGATGCAATCCTAAAGCGAGTTTGCAAACTATTATTCACTCTCCAAGTTCTATTTGCATATCCATATGCTCCTGAGAAAATTTCTTCATTTCCTTTCTTTATTAATACAACACCTGAAAATTGATTTTTATTAACCCTATCAGAAATTAATTCATTAATTTGTTCTCGTAAATTCATGACCATTCCCCCTAGCCCTAAAGTTTTAAGATAAATTTTAAAATTATTCATTCCATCGCTTGAATACTGCAAATAGTAATGTATTGTTTTAAGTACCTAAATTAAACACTCTATTTCGTATAAAAATATTTTTAAGCTATCGAATAAATTTAAACTCAAGCTCATTTTCCTATATATTACATTAATTATAACTCATATAATATGAGTTTCTATATCACAAACGTTTCTGAACTATTTTTTATATAAAAGTATTAATATATTAAATGAAAAAACTATGTTTTATAATGATGATAATAATGTAATATGAATTGAGAGGACTTCTATATGTCTTCTCAATTTATATTTTAAAGATATTGTTTGAATCTGGAACAAATAAAGTAATTCCATCAATTCCTGATTTTTGTATTAATAGCAAAGTTAATATTTTTTTTATAATAATGAATTTATTATTATTTCCTATGCCTTAAATCTAAGACGCAAATGGAAGTTTCAAATAAATTGTCAAGCTAATTATTACATTTAGCTTGACAATTCATCATATATTTCTAACGGCTCAACTCCCTTATTTCTAAAATTAAATACTATAATATCCAAAATACTATACATTTTTTATTAAATTATTTATTTTTTATCCCTTACTAAAATAACTTCATCTGAATGTCTTCTATCTTTGTACGAGTAGACACTAAAATCTCTTTTTCTTCATCTCCAACTATATGATTTGACTTTAATAATCTAAGACCATTCTTCAACTTTGAATTAATTAAATTCAATACATATATATTGTCAAACCTACTATAAATTGAATCTCCGCCTAACCCAGTTAAACATATAAGTTGGGTATTGCTTTTCTTAGCAATATCCATCAAAGGTTTTAAAAGATGAGCAGCATTAGTTTGAGCAAAAGGATTATCCATAATTAATACCTTACTTTCTTCTTTTCTAGTAAAAATATCTTTATCCTCTTTTCTCATATATGATAATAAGCTTGCTAAAACTACAAAAGCAGATAAGAAACCTTCTCCCCCTGAGTTTTTTGAAACATCATCCCAACTAATTTGTTTTTGTTTATTTTCTTCTATTTTATATAGTTTAATATTTATACTACTTATAATTACTATCTCATCATACAATTTAATTATATTTAATCTATTATCTATTAGCTCACTAATATTTTCATTTTTCTCTAATAAATCTATACATTGATTTCTTAAAGTTTCAACAAACCCTTTTATTCTCAATTTATAGACCTCTTCATTCTCTTCCCAATTTGGCTGAAAAATATTTAACATTTTTACTCTTTTACCATTAATATCAATAGAAGAATTGTTATCTAACTGACTAATATTTTTATAAACAATTGATATATATTCCATAATATTATCAATAATATTATTTCTTTCTTTATTGATTAATTCTATATCTTCCTTTAATTTTTCTATAATTGTATTATAGGATTGTGTGATTATGTTTAACTGGGAAATAAATTTATCTGGATTATTTACAAAACTCATTAACCCATAAATTGATTCCTTAAATAATGAATCTTCACTAAATATTTTCTCTTTGCTTAATTTCTCTACAATTCTTTCCAGCTTTTTATTTGCACTATCAACATTTTCATTATTTATCCTATTGTCTCTCTTTAATTTTCCTATATAATCCTTTAAATTAACATCTTTTAAATTTAATTCTAAAATTTCTCTTATTTCAAAATCAAACTCATCTAAGGAACTTGCATATACATTAAGATCATTAATAATTTTATTTTTTTCTTTTTCTTTAGAGTATAATTCTTTTTCTTTTATCGATAACTTTGCTAGC
This sequence comes from Clostridium sp. ATCC 25772, assembly GCF_001573875.1. Lineage (NCBI taxonomy): Bacteria > Bacillati > Bacillota > Clostridia > Eubacteriales > Clostridiaceae > Clostridium > Clostridium sp. ATCC 25772. The sequence goes on along the minus strand of NZ_LFRG01000008.1, from coordinate 67,118 downwards.
TCCTCTTTATAATTTTTATTTAAAATAAGGTTCTTTTCCTTAGGATTAAAAGTATTAACAATCTTATTTATTTCATCCTTTAAATGACTAACATCACTGTCTATTTTTGCACTTTCTATTTGAAATTGAGTAATAATCTTTTCAATATTAGTTAATGATTTATTATATTTATCTATTTCATTTTCTATCTCATTAAACTTTGAATAATTATAGTTTATATTAATATAATCATCATCTACTAGATTATAATTTGAAGCACTATCAACTAATTGCTTTTGAATAATTAAATATTTTTCATTAAAATCTTTTTGTCTTTCAATTAATTCCTCATAAGAATTCTTAATTCCAGATACTAGTGCATCGTATTCAGATTTTAAATCTTCTAAATCTTTCTTGATAAGATTGCCACACTCATAGGAGGAATATTTATTTATATTAATATTTATTACATCTAATGAATGATTATAGTTTCTAATTGCTTCTTCTTTAAGTTTTAAATTTTTTAAAATATCCTCTAAAGATTTTTTTGCATTTTTATTATATTCTGTAGCTATTTTAAGTTTTTCTTCATTTTCTTCTTCATTCTTCTTATTGTTTTTATACTCCTCATATTCTTTATATAATTCATTGTAATCATCACTTTTATAATTAAGTTTAATTAAATCTCTTTTAAACTTTTCTATTTCCTCTGAACTATTTTTAATATTTTTTTCTACTTCACCTATTTTATTAGTTAATAATATTATTTCTTTTTTATTTGTAACTATCTTTTCTTTAATTTCTTCTATTTCATTTAGTAATTGATTATATGTAGACATTGTCAATGATGACTCTTTTATAAAAATTTTCTTATCTATATAAAATTCTTTAGTTTCTTCTTTTTCTAATATTTTTATTTCTAACTTTCTAATCTCTTCCTCATATTCTTTTATTAGACTGTTTAACTGCTTTTCATCTAGCAATTTATTATTAAAAGAAATATAGAAATTCATTCCACTATACTCTACAATATTGTTATCTTCATTAACTAATCCTTCTTCTAGAATTTCTCTATCAATAATTGGAATAGGACTAGATGTAAATGATTCTAGCTTCTCTTTCTTTAATATTTCTATTTTATTTCTATCCATAATTAGCGAATAAGGGATAAAAGGATTTCTTTTTACAATAGCTTCATTTTTCTCCTTTGAATATCCATTATTTTTTAGCCATTTCATTCCATATATAATATCAATATCTCTTTTATTTAATTCTGCCTCAAGCTCCTTTGGTAACTCTAAAACCTTTCCTGTTTTTAAAACATTTAATTGTTTTAGAAGTTTTTCATACTCCTTATTAAATTCTCTTATATCATTAGTTAATATTTGAATCTTTTTTTCTAGTTTTTGAGTAATAACTTCTTTTTTAAAAATTATGTCTTCATCTGCATCTAGATATTTTAATATATCTTTTATTTTTTCAAGTTCACTATTGTATTCTGCTAATTTTTTATTTTTATATTCTATATCTAAGTTTAGCTGTCCTATCTCATTATTTTTATTCTCTTGTAATGATTTTTTGCCTTTGAATTCTTCATTTAAGTTTATATATCTCTTTTCTTCATCTATTCTCTTTTTATTAAGCATTTCTATTGAACTTTCAATTTCTTTAGATAAAAATATTAAATCTTCATCATTATAATAGCCTGTTAAATTTCTTAATAAATTTTCACTATACTTTTTGTTAAATCTATTTTCAGTTTTATCATAACTATTTATTTTTGCCTTTAATTCACCTATCTTATTATTAAGTCTGTTAACATAAACTTCGTTATTATTTACAGATTCATTTAATTCTATATTTTTATCTTGTAATGCTTTTTCTTCCTTCTCTAAAACTGAAACTTCCTCTTCTAACTTACACTTTTCTACTTTTAACAATTTTAAAATAGAAAATCCCAAATCATTAATTCTAGGTCCCTTATCGCCTTCTTCTTCTTTTAAAACCTTTAGTTTATTTTCTATTTCTAGTAATTCTTTAGATATATCTTTATATCTACCATAAAGCTCTGCACATCTTAATATGTTTTTTTCCTTTTTCAGTGATTCTACTTCACTTAAACAATCATCTTTTTCATTGTTAGCATTATCAATTTTCTTTTTTATAATGTCTAACTCATCTAAAAGATTATATATTCTCATGGAAATCTCTTCATACTGAATTTCTTTTTTTTCATTAAGTACCTTTTCTAATAGCCCTTGAATATCTTTTAATATTCTTTCTTGTGATAGTATTTCATCATAAAAATATTTTTTTGAATTTGCTATCTTATTTTCATGACTTTCTTTAAATTTAATCATTTCTTTAAAGTTATTAGCTATTTCTCCAACTTCTATAGCCTTTTCATTAAATATTTCAATCTTATTTTTTCTATCAATATTACTCTTATTAGTTTTATATTGAATAATATATCTCGTTATTATTTCCTTATAATTTTTAATCCTATCTTCATCTTTATTTAGTTTCTTTTCTATAGTAGGTAAAAACCAAGTTTTTATTAGCCCTTCTGAATTCTTTGCTTCCTTAAATAATTCAGATAATCCTGATTCCTTTAAGTTAATTTTTCTAATAATATTTTCCCATTCTTTATTATCAATTCCATATTCTCTAAGCTTATTAAAATATGCCTTTGATGTAGTATAATTATTCATGTCATAATAATTAAAATTATATTTACTATCCTTCTTTAAATCTTCAAACATTTTTTTTGAATTAATAAAACTTTTTATTCTTCTACTACCTTCATTTTCTTCTATTATTGGAAAATTATTTATATCATACTCATTTTTATTTTTATATTCATAAACAAAATTAACTATATCCAACCTATCTTTTGAATTTTCATCTGATGAGGAATCCTTTTTTCTAACCATCATTCCTGTTAATAAATAGCCAGCATCATCTTCTAAATTCCATTCTACTAATATGTATGTAGGAGTCCTATTAGTAAAGTAACTTTCAAAAGGTCTATCACCTAAATCTCTATTTCTTCTATTGGCAAATGGAGCCATGATCATTTGAACTAAAACAGATTTACCTCCACCATTTCTCAAATTGAGCATGGTATTTTCACCATTAAAATAAAATATTTCATCATCTATTTTCATTGTATTATTATTATAATTTAAATTTACAATTCTAAAATTATTAATATTGCTCATCTGCTTCCTCTCCTAATGCCCTAAGGACTCTATTATAATTATTTTTATTTAGTACATGCCAATCCATAAAATTATCTAATTTATTAGTAGTTTTTATCATATCATCACTTTGAATATAATAAATCAAGCCTTGTTTATCTAAAAAGTCTAATATAGTATTTACAAAACCTTCTTTAGTTGTCTTAGATGTACTTTTTTTATCACTAGCTTTCAAAGATTCGAACCTTTCTAATATATTACTAAAAGCTATACCATTTTCATCCTCATCTTCTTCATTTGATCTCTCTACACCTTCTCTTAACTTTTCTGTAAGAGTATTCAAAAATTCTCCAACTTTAATAAAATCTCTGCATTTACTACTAAGACCTGTTGCTCCATAAAAAGAAACTATTAATGTCAAAATAACAAATTGAGATAAATAATAATCCTTGTCATTAGCTCCTGACTTACATAATTTCTTTTTTAGTTCACCTTTAGAATACCCTAAAAAATCATTATCCTGATTAGGTATTAAATATATAACTGAACCAAACTTTTTAATTTCACATTCTAATTCTTCTCCTGCAATTTTTACAAGTTCTGCAATATTCTCATTTTCTGAATAAGATTTATATAGTTCTACTTCATTTTCTTTTAATTCACTATTCTTTAATAAATAATATAATATCTTGTTGCTTAGTTTTATTTCTTCTAATGAATAATCCATTATATTAAATTCCTTCCCGTAAATACTTCAAATATAATATCGGAACAAATAAAATTCTTTAAATCTCCATTTTCATCTTTTATATGTTCTAACTTAACATCATCACCATCTTCTACCTTATTTATTCTAATTACTAGAATCTTTGATAACAAATTATTTCCTTCAATAATATCTAATATACTTTTATTAAGTTGAAATTCTATCTCACCACTTTCAATTGCAGTTTTTCTTTCTTCCTTCAACTCATTAATATTTATCGCTCTAGCCTTTAACATTTCAATGATGACTTCCCTAAATATCTCAACAGTTGGCATAATTGAATCTATCAATACTTCACTTTTTTTAATCATGTTATTAATTTTACTTAAAGTTACTTTTCCATCTTTCAGTGCAAATTCTAATATTAATTCAATTATTTTATTACATTTTTCAATACGTTCAAGTTTTCTTTTATTCTCCATTTCAGTTGCGCCTTCTTCACTAAAAGATAATATTTCCTCGTCCTCTTCATTATCCTTAGCTCTTACTGGCTGTTGAAATTGAAATGCCTTATTTATGTTATAATTTTTATTAGGACTTTTCGTAAATAAAGATGAAAATAACATATGAATATTTTCTAATTTATTTGGATTTTCTAACACCTTATTAAATACTTCATTTCTAATATCAAACCTTTCAATTAAAGCCATTTTCGATATATTTTCTAGCTCATTACCATAAACACTTTTTAAATCAAAATGACTTTTTAATATTCTTTGTTCTTCATCAATAGTTCTTCCAAGATATTCATTTATAATTCTTAGATTCATTAGATTTTCTGTTTCTTCTTCATTTAAATCCTTAATATGAATATCTTTCTCTTCAAATTCTAGAATTTTCTCTTCGATTGATTCTTTATGAGCTAAAAACTTCTTTCTATTTTTATTTAAAATTTCAATATTACCTTCCATCATTGTCTTATATTCATCTACAGAATAGGTTAATGGAGATTCCTTAATTCTTCTTATGTCATCCTCCATTTTTTGAACTCTTCTTCTCATATTGTTAAAAATGTTTTTCATGTCATCTAAAGCTTTGTCATAAGATGCTTTATCTAAATGAAGCTTAAAGATTATTTCTTGAATAGTTAACTTAAGGCTTTCCTCTACCTCTAATGTTGATAAAATCAATTCATATCCTTCTTCTGTCAATGAATAAGATACTCGTCTAACCTCTTCTATGTATTCCATCCTATTTTTTATAAAATTTATATTTATATCACAATATTCTGCTTTTCTATAATCCAGCGCCTTAAAATACATCGCTTTGCCTTCATCACAAAGAATTACATTAACAATAAATTCTCCAAGCTCTTTACAATCTTCGTAAGTAATACTTTTCTTATAATATATAGAATTTATCTCATCAATAAATCCCCCAATATCATCAATTGTACATAATTCTTCTTTTAAAGATTGTTCCATTATAAATAGTAATACTGAAAATATTAAATTATCCTGTTCATAGCTTTCAATAAATCCATACTTATCCCAAGTTCTTTTTGAAATACTATTTCTAAATAACAAAGAATATGCACCTATTTTCTTCATTCTTATATGATGCTGATTTAAAAAATCTAATTTCATTTTTCCTCCATTTGTAAATCAATAATATTTATTATCTCTTGAGGGATATATAAATCATTATTTAATATTTCTTTAATTTTCTCTCTATATTCTAAAGAAAATTCTTGCAAAAAATATTCATTAATTTTTCTATTTTGACCTTCTTTTATCTTTGGTAAACTGCTTATATTTCCAACTTTATCAATCATTTTTTTATATCCCTCTATAAAAGGCTTTATATCATACTGATCTTTATATGCAAAATAAAAACTTTCGTAAATAAGAATACCTTCATAATCGAGGTCACCAAAATAGAATATTTTATTTTCTCTATTTGATAAATAATCTTCAACAGATACTTCATAATCTTTAAAAGCTTTTATTATTCCTTTACCAGCTCCATAAATTACTGTATCTATTACTCTTCCAAAAATCTTATTTTTTGAATTTATTAAATACTTTCTCATGGTATAATAAGTATCTTTATTTTCTAAGATTAATATATTTTGAGGTGACTTTTTAAATTTTGAATAATAAGCTAAGGGTTCAGATGTGTCATAATAATTTAAACATTCTGTTTGCAAACCAAGATTTTTTAATATTGCTTTTCCTTCTTCCTTTTGCAAAAACTTTTCCCTACCCCATATCTGAAATGATCTTTCGTTCATAGATACAGGTATTTCTAATAGATTTTCTTTTTCTTTAATAAATAAATCTAATAATAAAATATATTTTCTATGCTCTTTATACTTGTTTATGTTTTTTTTATAATAGGAAACATCAAATTTTATTGATATTTTGTAATTAAGTTCACTTAAATAAAATGAATTATCCTCTACCTCTTCAATAACTCTGTACCTTTCATATAGTGCTGGTTTCTTGCCATTACCACCACTACTTTTAATTGCTTCTATCTCATTATTTTCTATAAGTTTAGTTACTAAGTCATATAAATCACTATAAGAATCTATTTTATATATTTTTTTTATTTCATCTATGGTAATCTTTTTTTTGTTAAATTTGTCTTTTATATTCATAATCTATCCTATTCTTATTTGTTATTTATTTTATCCTTTATAATCATTATAACAATTTTGCCTTGTAGATTACATTAAAAATCTAACAATATTAAGCTTTTAATTTTCCTCTTATCATTTTAAATTTATAGTGCTGTTATTACCTAAAAATTTTTCTCCCCATAATACTTTTAAAAATATTAGCTTTACTGTACACCTTATTAGAATTAATATATTTAAAGTAATATGTATATAACTCAAAATGTTATTTTATAATTTCTAGCTTATTTTAAAATACTTCTAATGAATAATATATTAAAATTGAGAGCTAATTAAAACCAACTGTGATGATAAGAATTTTTTTCACAACATAATCATCTTCAAAGGACACTTTTCCTTTTATTAAAGATGTGATATGTTATATAATGTCGAAACTTGTATGGTGTTTTTAAAGGAGTGATTATTATTGAAAACAGATATAGTAACTGAAAAAGTAATAAGAGGAAAGAAAATTTATATTGTAGCAAATCATCATGAAGTTATAATTCCATGGTCAGAATATGCTTCTAATAATGAAACTGCACCAATATTATTAACTTTTGACCATCATATGGATACCCGTAGTGCATTTTACAGGCATTCTTATAAGGTTGCTGGCTTAGAATGGAAATCTGTAAGAGAGAATTTGATAGCAAATGCACATATAAATGAATCAAGTACAATTGCATCATCATTAGACAAGCTTTGCAATGATGAACATATAGATTTTGCATTACAAACAGGAATGATATCAGATGCAGTAGTATTTAGCCTACTGAGTGCAGGCATTTGCAGAGATTATGCCAATAATAAAATATACTACATAGATCCTTGCTGCACTAGCAAATGTAAAAAGGGTTCACATGATGATAAGTGCCAAATTGATGTATATGATAATGTAATAGAAGATGGGGAACTATTGTTTAAATTAAATCAGATAAATAATTTTATTCCTGGTTTTTTTATCTCAAATGAAATAAATAAGAAATTTATTTTAGATATTGATTTGGATTGTTTTCATACTAAAAAAGCTATCAATGCCGTGGACATGTCTGTTTTTAACTATTTAGTAAACAATGCAGAAATAATTACTATAGCAACTGAAGGAGATTATGTTGAGTTAGAAAAAAAGGATAATGATATAAATGAGCATTATCTTTTAGAAAAGTTATTAGTACATATAGAAAATGCTATAGAAATAGAGGAAGATAAATTCTCTACATACACTAACACAATAGAACTTAATACAGTATCTTAAATAAGTTATTGTATTACAATGTATTGTTATTAAAATCACAAGTGAGGTGAAGAAAAATAGATTTTTAAATTGAAAAGTCTATCCTCACTGTGAAAACAAACTAACATAACCTAATTCATTTTTCGGTATTTAATTTAACTATTCTTAACCTTAATAACCTCTACTCTAGTTTAATTTATAATTATAGTGGTTTTATCTAATACATTATCATAAATCCATTCAGCATTTTCTACAGCTAATCGAATACATCCATGGCTCAACGCCATCCCAAGTCTATCATCAATTATTTTAGTTCCTGCTGCATTAAATAAAATTGAATGATAGTAGTAACTGCCTCGAATTCTAGTAGCGTATTTTACTCTATAAGTATCAGAACCAAAATAAGGCTTTCTACCGCTAACATAAAAAGTACCCTTAATAGTTGGTGTATTAGGTTCACCTATTGTACATGGCCACTTATACAGTAAATTCCATGAACCATCATAATTTTTTTCAAATATATAAGTAAGCTTATTTTCTAAATCTGTTGTAATTAAATTTATAGTGGGGCTTTTAATTTGATTATCATTTACAAACTTTGTCATATCCGTATAAAAGTACTTAAAATCATATTCTTCAGGTGGATTTCCATCATCAGAAAGGAAATAGCTAAATATATATCCTTCTTGATCATCATACATAGCATGACTCCAATCTCTATTTGTAGATAATACTTGTACTATAGATTTTGGAGGAATTATAGTTACTAAATTTGACTCAGCAGATGGATAAGACCTTAAAGTAACATCTGTCCATGTATATTTTGTTTTGGATAAATAATTACTATATACATACCCTGTTTGTCCATTATATGATACTTCATACCAATCTTCTTCGGCTTCGATAACTTGAACCTTAGACCCTGCCGGTATTATAGTAATTACATTTGAAGAAGTAGATTTTTCTTCTCTTAAATTAGTATTAGCCAAGGTATACTTATATGAACTTTGTTGTTGTCTTTCATATGTTTTCATGCTTCACCTCTAAATTTACTTTTTATAATATCCTATGAGACTTTTTCTTTATTTAGCACTATTATACTCAAGACTAGCTAATACACAATTTTTAATTATTCAATAATCTCCTATTAAATCAAATTACGAAATAAGGCTTAATTTATTTTAATTATAATGGATAAATATCTGGTATTAAATCTACACTTCCGTTACTTAATTTAGGATTGTCAGAAATCATAGTATCAATACTACACTACTCTACCCTTTATATATTATTGATTAAATTTTTTATGTAATAAACAATATAGAAACATCTCTTCTATATTCAAATAAAGGAATTACTATTGTATTTAGCAATTCCAATTTATTTTCGCTGGATTAGGCTCATCTATTATAGCAACTTTACGCAAAGCATTCTCCATATTCTTACATTCTCTTGCTGCAATTTCATCATAAACTTCAACATTCTCATTCACACCAATAGATGAGTATGCTATAGCTGCAGCACCATAAAACGCAAGTCCTAAAGAACTTGTTAAAGTACTAATTGTTGCTGTTGTTGCTCCAATTGCCCTAGCGGCAGCTTGTGCAGCTGGATTTCCTTCTGCTTCCCTTGCAGCTATTTGAGCTTCCTTAATAATTTTCTTTGCATCTATTAACTTCATATTTCCTTCTAGCCATTCATTAGATGCATTTAATGCGTTTCGTAAACGAAAATCCTTAGGATAATCTTTTTCATAAATAGGTAGGATGTACTCTCTTGCTTATTCATTACACCATTTTACAATTGTATTTTTACTTTGTGTTTCTATTAAACTCATAAGAGAAACAATATATGGTGAATCTGCTTTTCCAAGCATTTTTCGTAATTTAGCCATAATATCTCCTTTTTTAAGCATATTTTTCAACTAAATAATAAGTCAAATATGGGAAGTATATTTTGAGTTAGATAAGGAAACAGGTTCCGCAGATAGTAGCCTATCTAAGGGTTCTGTTTACGCAGTATACCACAAAATAGACGAGAATTCTAACTTATTTATTTTTTGAAGCTACCCTAAATTATGATGCCTTCAAAATGATCAACTTCATGCTGAATAATCTGTGCAGTAAATCCAGTAAATGTTTGTTTATGCTTTTTAAAGTTTCTATCAAAATATTCTACATCAATAGTTTCATATCTCATTGTTTTTCTAAAACCAGTTAATGATAAACAGCTTTCCTCTGCCTCATAACTGTCTTTTTTCTTTAATATAATTGGGTTTACCATAGGAACTATAATATCACCTACACTAAATACTAGTATGCGTTTTTTAACCCCTATCATATTAGCTGCCATGCCAACACAATACTCTAAATTTGCTCTTAATGTATCTACTAAATCATCTATAACTGCTACATCATCTTTAGTTGCAGGCTCTGATTTTTGTCTTAAGAATAATATATCCTTTACAACTGGTCTTATCATAATTAATCCAACCTTTCTAATTTCTTTGTCTAAACAATCTTAGTCATATGAATCTACAATTTATCTTCTGACTTTACACACTACAATTATACTCTAACATAAATAATTTCAAAACTATTTTGCATAAAAATGCACACCTTCTAATGAAAAACTCACTAAAATGTGTGCACAAATACTCAAAATATATAAAGGTTACCGAAAGTAATTGCAGTTACAAAGTAAACTTAATATCTAAGGCTATAAACCTCCCTTACTTGTGGTACGCTTCACCGTAACCATTGAAAGTGAGGTTTCTTATAAAAAATTATATCTTGTAGTATTTATGAAAACCACTAATAAAAATGGCTTACATTTTATTGGTGGTTTTTTATACTTAACAATCTATTTACAACTTAAAAATTTCAGCATTTTTTATCACCTTTCTAAATAAATATTTTGATGCAAGAAGATTTCTTTAGAAAATGTGTAAATAGAAAATTTCTAAAGGTAATGGATTTGTATCAAATTCACAAAGGAGATACAAGTTTATGAATATAAAACAATTAAACCTAAAAAAATCAGAATTAGAAACTGGTAGAAATTAAGTAATTCTTCAACTCGAAAAATATTGGGCTAAAGGGCATCTTTTAAATACTCAAGAACAAAAAACTCTAGCTGATTATCTATTTTCTAACTGTACTAAAATGAATCCAAGAAGTAAGCAAGCTATTTTTAAAATTAATTCTGGTAAACATAAAAGAAAATTTATATCTTATGATATTGGTAGTGGAGATGGGAGCGGTTCACATAAAGATGGTATTTGGAAAGTAGCATCAAACGAAAAAAATTACTTACTGGAAATAGAGATTCCACTTATAACATAAATTTAACTAAAAAAATTGATAAATAGTATAAATAACAGCTACAAATATATCGTAGCTGCTATTTATCATTACAATTTCCTTTTTAGATAACTCTTTGAATGATGTATTTATATGGGTATTATCTTAATTTATACTTTTCACTTAATAAATTAGGTATATTATTATGTTTACTTAAATCATATATATCTTTTGCCTCTTCAATTGTTTTTGTAAAAGGATTACTTGATATTGCCATCGAAGATTGCTTAGAAACATCTACTAAGTCTTTATTTTGTAAAATATCACTTGGTATTTCTTTAGAGAAAAATATATCTTCAGAATATAGAAAAATAATATAATTAACTATAGATAACTTTTCTTCGTGTGATAATTTTTTAAATTTTTTATAAAAATTACGATATCTTTTATATGATGAATCTACAAACATCATAACTACACTAATATCTTTTAAAGGAAATATACAAATATGAAAATCTTCTAATTTATATTTAGGATTCTCATAATATATATCATTAACTATTTGTCCATCTAAATCTACAACAAGAGATAGAGTGCTTTGAAAAGCTATTGGCACAACATAATTTAATTTTTCATAATAAAATACATGATATTCTCCAGGCCAATTTTTTTTACTAAGTCTTTTTGCCTTTTCAAATCCTTGTTTATATTCATTTAAATCTACATCTTGAATACATTGCATATAATCTGTAAATTCTGTGAATTCAGAAGCTCCCTCTTTTAATATATCAAATATAGCATGCTCATTTACCCTTTTACTAATAGCTTTTAGATAATTCTTCATTGCAATTTGAGCAATCATTTTTGGCGTTACTTCATTTTGATAATTATTAGGTTCTTCATATTCCTGAAAAATTTTGCTATCACATTCTCTGCATATAACTTGAAATGTTCCAGCTTTATTAATACCTTTTTCAAAATCCATTAAAGGAAAGTTTACTAATTTATTAGAATGTAGTAATTCACCATTTGTTGCTATATTCCTCAAACAAAATGCTGGAATAGAATGTGAGTTACAAAAACTAGTTGTTTCTTCACCACAATAAATACATTTTTCTGATTTAGAAGCTTTACGTGCTTCTGACAGAACTTTATTAATTTCCTTTTTATAACCTATAACATTAGAATGTAATATTTCACTCTCTTCATCTCCAAGTCCAAGTTTAAGAAATTCAATATCCTCCATATGTAACCCCCATATTATTTTTATATTATTATAACATATTTACATTATTTTGGATAACTATACATTTTCCTTATGTTTTTTACTAATAATCAATTGTAATTTCCTTACAACACATTTTGCTAATATACTATTACTTATGATACGGCATTTTTAACTATAAAAATAGTCTTAGACTTTGATACTACTTGTCTAAGACTAAAAACCTCATTTATTTGTGATATGGTTCACTGCACCGTAAATGAAAAAATCTAGTTTTCCAAATATACAATATAATTAATAATATTTTAATCTCAACTTTTAATTATATATATTTTTTTAAATAACAGTTTGTTGAAAAAACTGTTTAAAACGAGGGTACTGAAAACTTAAACTTTTTCAGTATCCTCATATTTTATTTTTTAGGCTAAACCCAATATCATTTAGTTAACTAAATGATATTGAAATATTGCCTCCATCCTCTTTCGTCCTATCCAGAAAGAGTTTCCATATCCTAATATCTTAATTACTCCCTATTTTTTCTTTACTGGAATCCAAATTTCGCTATAGTAATTTTTATCTAAAATCCCCTTTTCATACTCATTTGGATCACTATACATTTCTATATTATAACCTGCAGCAATTTCATAATCTCTACAGTTTGGTAACCACTCTGAAAATATTTTCTTATTAGTTTCTTGAATTGATGCTGGACCTGGTCCATAACAAGGAAAAACAGCCCAAGTAAACTTAGGAATTGTTTTAACTATATATCCCTCCATACCGTCTTTCTCTTTGGAATAGTCCTCTGCAATAAGGTATTCAAATTCATTACCACCCATTTCTTCATCAATGTTAATACCATACATTCCGCATATATCCTTTAACTTTCCTTGTGAAATATGCTCATTCCAGAATGAAGGCACCTCCATAAACGCTGAATCATATTTAAATTTCTTATAGGCTCCTACAACCTTAAATTCATCCTTATCTATTATTTTATAATCCATAATATAACCACCTTCCAATGAAAACTTAATTTTAAGGGCAACAAAGGACTTTATCATTGCACCCTCTTTACGAACCGCAGACGGTGTAACTCCATGAAATCTTGTAAAAGCTTTAGTAAAGCTGTCTGGAGAATCATATCCATACTTTATTGCAATATCTATTATTTTTCCATTAGTAGATAAAACCTCACTGCCGGCAAGTGCAAGTCTTCTTCCCTTAATATACTCACTTAAGGAATATCCACATAACATTCCAAATCCTTTTTGAAAATAAAAAGGAGAAATATTTACCCTATCTGCAATTTCTTTTATGGATAAATCATTGGTAATATTATCTTCAATATAAGAAATAGCTTCTCTAATACTTTCAATCCATTCCATAATTTTTACCCCCATCACAATTCGTTAATCTAATCTTATCATCATCAAAGATTGATATCCCGACTTTTTAAGCTTTCTTTTGTCCTACAATTATTATAACAAAAGTGGATAGTCTACTTAGGCCTATCTAACCTATTAAAGGTAATGAACTTATATAATTTGCTAAACGTTAAAAATAGAATGGCTTTTCACCTATCCTACTAACTATTCTTTCTTAAATAATTTAATTTCTTCTATTTTGAAATTATCTCTTTAATTAATTATAACTTATATAATTTACGCTTTTATATACCCTAAACACTTCTGAATTGTTTTTTATATAAAAAATATTAATACATTTCAGTACTATAGGGTTGCAAGTTAATTGAATTAAGAATTATTTTACTGTATTATTATAAATGTACTTTTTTAAGATTTGAAGTATTTTGTAAATGTTTACAATGCATATTAAGAATTCTGTAGAGGAGGTGATTTATATCCATAATTATAAGGCTACTATTATAGTATTTGCAGTAAATATATTTCTTATAATAGTAAATTTATATTGTTTCCTATATTGCTAAAAATTAACAATTTAAATAAAGCAAAAAAAATATTACTACTTTTAAATACACTTTTTTTCATATTAAATGTTATAGTTTTATTTATATTAATTACATTAACACTGTTTGATTATTTCTTAATTTAATAGATTACAATATTAAGTTCATGATTAATCATCTAAATACATAACACTTTAAGTAAATTTTAAAACTATTAATATATATTCTTTCCTAATCGCCTTAATTAATTGCCATAATTTGAATACCTAATATGGAATAATATCATATTATATACTATATATATTTTAGGGGGAATATTTATGAGTTGTCCATGTAATGATTTTAAAAATAGTTGTAACAAGTGTCATCCAGATTATTATAAACCACCTAAATATCCTGATTATTATAGACCACCTAACTGCTGCAACCATTGTAAAAAAGATGAATATGATAATTGTTATTCAAATTAGCCTATCTTCATAAATCTTTAAGGTTAATAAAGCCTTGCTAAGGAATTTGATAAAAGGCATAATCACCGTTTTGCTAGATTTATAAGACAAGCTATCATAGGCGGAAGTTATCATGTTTATTTAATAATAGACATGACTTATTGTTTATTACTTTAATCGATAATATTTTATTATAAAAATCAAGTACTCATATATAAACTTATTTTAGTTTAATTATATGAGTACTTTTAATATTTTTTATTCGATAATTATATAAATTCACTATATAATTTTAAAGTTTTTATTCACTAGATCTCTTAAATGTAATTCAATTTAGTTTCTATACTGTAAACTTTTTATATTGTATATTATATCTACATAATATAAATAACTTCATATGCATATTTTTTATAAAAATAATAATATATTTTATATAATAATTATTATATAAGGAACCTACAAATTTATTCATTTTTTCTATCTATAATTTAATTAGTTACCATAATCTGAATATCAATCATTGCATATATCCATATTATAATATATAGATATATTTATATATATCCATTATATTTGTTTATATTTAGGAGGTATATTTATGTCATGTAATAATCGTAGAAATAATTGTAATAATGATAGAGATGATAGAAATATTTGTAGGGATTTCTGTAGAGAGATTTGTAGAAACTCTGGATGTAATAGAGATTTTTGTAGAGCTGTTTGTAGGGCTATTTGTACAGATAATAGACATGATAGAGACGATTGTAACAATATATTTTAGTGATAAACACTACAGTTTTTCAAACAATAACAAATATAATTTTATATTTTCTACCTTAATTTAAAGTTATATAGTATAGTTATAAGTCTTAATATACAACACTCACATATAAAACTATTTTAGTTTTATATGTGAGTGTTTTTAATATCATTTATTTAATGTATATTTTTATCTTATAAAACAACTTGTTTAAACCTAAAAATATACTTTTTAGCTATATTTAAATTCTTAGTTTTGTTATACTACTTAAACTTATGACCTTTTATTGAAATAATCCTTATCAATACTTATTGTACTTCTACTGTTTTAAATACTTTTAATAATCGTAAATAGTGATTTGCCTCACGTAAAGTGTGGTCACCTAATAATGGTATTATTATAGATTTAATTTTACAATCTAATAATCCCTGTGTACCTTGTTTTTTAAATTCTTTAATTTTTATAGTTGCTTTTAGACTGTCATCTGTAATTTCTGAAATTGGCAGTGTCATATTCATGGCTTTTATTGCCTCTTCAGTAAGTTTATCAAATTCATTTCCAAAGTTATTGGCTGTATCTATAAGCTCATTTTCTGTTGGATCCAAAAGCCCACGAATAAATTTGGAGTGTTCAGCCATAATTCTATTCCAGAAAGCTTCTTGATCATAAGCCTCTTTCTCTAAGTTAATGTCTTCATTATCTTGAAGCCTTTCAATTAATCGATAATAAAATGTTGCTTCTCTTAAAATATGGTCTATAAGTAAAGGATAATTATTGGTAAACATATTACAATGTATAACTCCTGATAATATATCTGACTTAAATTGCACCAATTTTAGAACCAATTCCATTGCTCTATTATTAATTATTGATACCCTTTCTTGAAGTAGTGCACTACTTCCCATAGAATCGTACCCCATAAGCCCTGACTCTGCTTTTGTCAAATTAATTGGAATTTCTACTCCTGTAAAATATGATGAAGCCATTTCAGCTTTTAACGTATATGGTGTGAACACTTCACCAGATTGTAATATATTATTACTTACAACACCATTAGAAATAGATATAACATCTGCTAAAAGCTTATCAAATTGCATTCTAAGAGAATCTGCTTTACGTGCGAAACCTAAGTCTTTTTGCGTAAAACCTATTTCTAGAAAAAATGAATGTTCTTTCATAATTCTTGCAAAAAAAAGATGTAACTCTAGGGACTGTCGTATAAATTCATTATTAGATAACATATTCAACCTTCCTTAATATAACAATTATTTCTGATATCATTATATTTATTATATATATTAGTGTTACCATTAACATTTATCAATTACATACAAGATATATTTCATTAATGATTCATCTATTGATTTATTATTTTTAAAAATATTTTTATACCAAATTCCACATAAATAACTAAGAATTTACATTCATTAATACATCATGTATATCCCAACCTAATGAACCTGCACACCATCCCTGATTAGCTAATATCACTACAATTACATTAGTACTAGGATAGTAATATAATCTACAGCTAACTCCATACTCTTCCCCGGTGTGTCCACACCTAACTATCTCTTTACTTTCTTCATCTAGTATAAATTCATTTGCGTATCCATACATCCATATATAATTTCTTGACGTATCATCATATTCAAGAACCTTTGGTATAAACATTTCCATTGACATTTTTTCACTAAGTAATTTATTATTCCTTAAGGCTTCTATAAATTTTATTAGATCATCTGCAGTTGAGGTAGCTCCACCATCGGAAGCAGCATTAGGTGTTGTTGTATATATATTTTTTTTCCATCCTATAATTTTTTTATTACTATCTGAAATAGCTTCATAACCTTCAGCAACTAAATCATCAACATCATCTAGTGAAATAAAATCAGAATTTTTCATATTTATTTTCGAAAAAATGTTTTGTCTAATATAATCAAAATAAGATAAACCTGATGCTTTTTCTATTATAAGACCTAATAATATATATCCTGCACCATTATAATGATATTTCTCATTAATTTTACTAACTGGTTCTTTATGAATAAATAATTCCAAATAATCTTCCAATCTACGCATTTTGTAAATTGGTATATCATACCAAAGTTTTTCCCATTCATCATCATCCTGTTCTTCATCAAAATAATCTGCAATACCAGAAGTATGTGTTAGCAAACTTTCAATTGTTACATCATTAGAAATTTTACTATTTTCAAGGTTTAAGTATTCAACAACTTTAGTACTAAAGGATACCTTCTCCAATTCAATTAGTTGAAGAATAGATACTGCTGTAAACATTTTGGAGATTGATGCAATCCTAAAGCGAGTTTGCAAACTATTATTCACTCTCCAAGTTCTATTTGCATATCCATATGCTCCTGAGAAAATTTCTTCATTTCCTTTCTTTATTAATACAGCACCTGAAAATTGATTTTTATTAACCCTATCAGAAATTAATTCATTAATTTGTTTTTGTAAATTCATGACCATTCCTCCTAACCCTAAAGTTTTAAGATGAACTTTAAAATTATTCATTTTAAAGCTTGAATACTGAAAATAGTAATCTATTCCTCTAATTAGCTAAATTAAACACTCTATTTCGTATAAAAATATTTTTAAGCTATTAAATAAATTTAAACTCAATCATATTTTTCTATATTACATTAATTATAGCTCGCCTAATATGCATTTTTATATACCCTAAACATTTCTGAATTGTTTTTTATATAAAAATATTAATACATTTCAGTACTATAGGGTTACAAGTTAACTATTACATTAACACTGTTTGATTATTTCTTAATTTGATAGATTACAATATTAAGTTCATGATTAATCCTCTAAATACACAACATTTTAAGTAAATTTTAAAACTGCTAATAAATGTTCTTTTTTTAATCATCTTAATTAACTGCCATAATTTGAATACCTAATATGGAGTAATGTCATATCATATACTATATATATTTTAGGGGGGAATATTCATGAGTTGTCCATGTAATAATTTTAAAAATAGTTGTAACAAGTGTCATCCAGATTATTATAGACCACCTAAATATCCTGATTATTATAGACCACCTAACTGCTGCAACCATTGTAAAAAAGATGAATATGATAATTGTTATTCAAATTAGTCTATCCTCATAAATCTTTAAGGTTAATAAAGCCTTGCTAAGGAATTTGATAAAAGGCATAATCACCGTTTTGCTAGATTTATAAGACAAGCTACCATAGGTGTAAGTTATCACATTCATTTAGTAATAGTGATGACTTCACATTTACTACTTTAATTGAAAGTACTTTAGTATAACTTAACACTCACATATAAACTTACTTTAGTTTAATATGTGAGTACTTTTAATATCTTTTATTTTTATCTTATAAAACAATTTGTTTAAACCCGAAAATATACTTTTTAGCTATATTTAAATTCATAATTTTGTTATACTACTTAAACTTCTACCCACACTGTCTCTAAGATTTATTATTTTTCTTCGCTAATAATACCACTTCTGTAGAATTAGCATAAGCCCATAATTTTTGAATAAAACCCCTGCCATCATTTTGTAGAAGCTTTTTTACCTATGACCGAAAATTACTCTTTTATACACTTTTTTATTGCCATATTTCAACTTCTCATTATATAAAAAATTTATGTTTGCATTTGGATATATACACTACAATTTCATGATTAGAAATATATTGATTTTATGTTTCTAAAATCCTTTAATTTTGTGTCAGTATAAGGTTTACTTTTAGAATCCTTTTTAAATGAATGTTAATATATGAGCATAATAAAAGTGGACATATTATTTAATTTTATTATACTTGTTTTGCTGATTTTTTATGCACCATATAATATCTGCAATTAACAAACCAAATGATATACCAAAACCTGTACCACTTATTGCAAAGAAAATGTTATCGCGCATAATTATTGAAAAAATAACACCTACAAGCAAGCCAATTATCATTCCAATTACAAGATAGTTGGAATGGTCATTATCTTTATTATTTTTCAAGTCAATACCTCCTATTATATAAATAATCTCTACTTCGAATTCTAATTTGTATAATAAACAATTATAACACAATTGTTTATTAGTTTTATTTTCATTATACATAATATATTCATTATATTTCAACAAAAATATAAATTACAATTATACAAATCTTAATTATCTTAGATTACATGATTTATATTAATTTATTATTTATACATAATTTACAATTTAATGATATAATTGTAATATCAATTAATCATATTGAATTGGAGAATTATTATGATTGTTAAAATATTAGTCATTATCCCATTTATTATATTAGGTATTATTTTATCCATGGGAAAAGGTATTTTTCTTATTGCAGGCTTTAATACAATGCCTAAAGAACAGCAGCAAAAATATGATGTTATCTCATTATGCAAATTTATGGGTAAACTTATGTTTATGATTTCTTTTTGTATGTTTTTTTTGCTTTTAAGTGATACTTTCATAATGAAAGCATTAGGCTTTACACTATTATTAGTTTCAATTATATTTTCTGTAGTATATTTAAATACTGGAAATAGATTTAAGAAATGATTTTAAACTATAATAATATTTACAGTTTGATAACTAATTTGTAAATTATATACCTCAAAACAGAAGAAGAAAAGAACTAAACATATACAAAGGAGAAAAACTATGGAATCACTTGCAGTCATTTTATATTTAATTGGGAGTTTTGGAGCTATCATCACATATCTTTTTACTCCTACAATTGTTATATATGAAAAAGATAAAAAGAAGAGAAATTTAATACTAGGATTTACTGCATTATTAATAATATCACTTATTATAATGCCTAATAAACCTAAGGAAGAAGACGTAAAGACAAACACTTGTATAGGAAAACAATTTACAATTTTAGAAGTAGATAATTTAAAAAATCAACTTGGGATTCTATAATACGAGCAAAATAAATAGAAATTTAGGAGAAAATTTAAAATGGATATACGAGAATATAAATCAAGTGATTGTGATCAAATCGCAAATCTGTTTTATAATACGGTTCATTTGATTAATGCAAAAGACTATACACAAAAGCAATTAAATGTATGGGCTACAGGAAACATTGATATTGTTCAATGGAATAAATCTTTTTTAAATAACTATACAGTAGTTGCAGAAGAAAATAATATGATAATTGGCTTTGGTGATATTAATAATGAAGGGTACTTGGATAGGTTGTATGTACATAAAGATTATCAGAACCTTGGCGTCGCTACCGTCCTTTGCGATAGATTAGAAAATCACTACTCTGTAAGACATATCATAACTCATTCATCTATAACTGCAAAACCATTTTTTGAGAAAAGAGGATATAAAGTAATAAAAAAACAATTTGTTGAGAGAAATGGTGTACAACTATCGAATTATATAATGAAAAAATACGTGAATTCCAATTCATCCTATAAATTAAATAAATAATCTTAAATTTGTAAGAACTAAATAGCAAAGTGGACAAGTTAACTTATCCACTTTGATTATATTAATATATAAGCATTGATTTAAAACAAAACCTAAAATAAAATTAAGTATATATGTTTTAATGCTTTTTTTTAAACTATATATAAGAAATAATACAGCCTTTATGTAATTTAAGTAATAATCTTTCTATCTATTATCTTAAAACATACTCTGCTAACACACTTTGAAGCTCATATATATTTAAACTTTTATTAAATTT
Source organism: Clostridium sp. ATCC 25772 (assembly GCF_001573875.1). NCBI lineage: Bacteria > Bacillati > Bacillota > Clostridia > Eubacteriales > Clostridiaceae > Clostridium > Clostridium sp. ATCC 25772. Next base: position 45,917 of record NZ_LFRG01000008.1, on the reverse strand, counting down.
CTTTTCTATAACTGAGCTCGTTCCAGAAATCCATATTTTAAGTTCTGCGTCTAAATCAAAATGTCCTGCAGTTTCTATGCTAAAATGAGTTATAGATTTGTACGGAATAGAATGATATTCTATTTTCTTAGCTGTTAAACCTTGTTTATCTACTAAAATCAATCTTTTATCTGTAAAAATAAACATATCACGAATTAACTTATAAGCTTTTTCTACACTTTCATTTTTTGATAATATGTTGCTGTAATCCTTTTCCACTTCATTTATACTAACTTCTGAAGCGTTACCTATTAATCCATCAAATACTCCCATTTACTGTCCCCCTAAATATTATTTAATTCATATTTTTATAAATTTTCTTTAATACTATTTCATAATACTAAATTTTTTTACAATAAGCAACTATTTTTTAACTATTTTAGATTATTGTACTATTTTTTTATTTTATTTTTAAATTTTATTAATATTTTTAATTAAAATTTTATATTTTCCATTTCCTATCATCATAAAATATATATTTAACCTTTTAATTTGAGCATCAAAAATTAGTCTTATAATACTAAAAGTTTTATAAGACTACGTACATTAAATATTAAACTATTTTTCTATTTCTACTAGCCAAGTAAAATTTATAATATGGTCAGTTCTAATTTTATATCCTAACATTGTAATATGATTTTTAAATTCATCTAAAATTGTATAGTATTTATTATTAATTACATCCCATAGCTGATTCTTATTTTCGCTAAGTAGTTTTTCTCTACATTTATCTTTTTCTTTATTGTTTACAAACATAAAATCTATAATAATAATTTTTCCATCATCATTCAAGTATTCTAGCATATTATTAATTGCTTTTTTCTTTTCTTCATGATTCAAACTATGGAAAGCATAAGTAGTTACTACAATATCAAAATAATTTTTTTGAAATGGTTTATCTAAGAAATTACCTAATTTTAAATTCATGTTACTATATTTATTTTTAGCCTGTAAAATCATTTCTAAGCTTTGATCTATTCCTAATACTTCTATTGAACCACTTAATTCTCCACATAAATTTCCTGTTCCACACCCAATATCAATAACCTTTTTTGCACCATATTTGATTATTTCATTTCTTACCTTTATTAAAATATCATCATACTTTTCAAAAAGACCTAATTCATCATTTGATCTATCTCTTACCATTTTATCAAATTTAACTGCTTTATTATCAAATCCCCACATATCAACCCATTGCTTTCTATTTGATTTGTTTTCTTTTAATATTGTGTCTATATCATTTATAAAATAATTATTTTCTATATCATCTTTTTTACTAACTAAAATTTTATCAATACTTTTAGTTAATGTACTTTTTATATTTTTTAATTCATAAATTTTTCTTTCAATAGCTTTCGATTGAAGGTATAAACTTCTTATAAACTGTGTACTTGAACAGTTATTATTATCTATAAGAACTTTTATATCTCTTAAAGAAAATCCAAGCTCTTTTAATAATTTGACAGTTCTTAATTTTAATAAATCATCTTTACTATAGTTTCTATAATTATTTTTTTCTCTCTTAGGTATAACTATTCCATAATCTTCGTATACCCTTAAACTTTTTGAAGATATATTAATTAAATTACAGACTTCGTTAGTATTCATTAAACCGCCTCCAATAAAAGTATAAAGCCTGCCTATGGGGCAGAGTCAATAACTTTTTAATTTAAGGTTTCTTCAATGCTACTCAAAGTCGGTCCCGAACATCTACACAGCAAAGCTGCTATTTTAGGACTGGCTTTGATTAATTTAGGTTTTATTGATAATCTTTCGATTTCACTAAAAAATAACTTATGGAAAACATGCTTTGGTACGCCTGTCCTTCTTGTTACGGCTGTAGACTTTGAATATAGCTTTTGTTTAGTTTTATATCTTAAACTGAAATTTTACTCCCTTAAATTCAAAGAAACTGGTAGTCCAGTTTCCTCCATAATTGTCAATTCTCCATTGTCAAATGTCAATTCCTAATTAATTGTCCTTTGTCCATTGTTAATTTCTAAAAAGCTATCTAAAACTCCTAAGCAAGCAACTATTTAAAATTCTACCTCCATAACAAGAGGGACAGACACGTTTAAGGCTAATTTGCTATACTTTAGGCTTGATACTTTTGTTGATTTTAGTTTCTCTCCAATATTACTCGAAGTCGGTCCCGAACATATACACAGCAAAGCTGCTATTTTAGGACTGGCTTTGATTAATTTAGGTTTTATTGATAATCTTTCAATTTCACTAAAAAAATAACTTATGGAAAACATGCTTTGGTACGCCTGTCCTTCTTGTTACGGCTGTAGACTTTGAATATAGCTTTTGTTTAGTTTTATATCTTAAACTGAAACTTTACTCCCTTAAATTCAAAGAAACTGGTAGTCCAGTTTCCTCCATAATTGTCAATTCTCCATTGTCAAATGTCAATTCCTAATTAATTGCCCTTTGTCCATTGTTAATTTCTAAAAAGCTATCTAAAACTCCTAATCAAGCAACTATTTAAATTTTTGCACCGTAACAAGAGGGACAGGTTCATTTTCGGATAGTTTCTTTGTTTTAGCTGTAGATTCCACAAATGTTGTATTCCCATCACCTAATAAGCAAAGAACCAGTACCTGATACTTTGGTTTTAGTGAATAATCTAAATAGGTAATTGTTCTCAGTATTGCTCCATCATGAATGAAACTTTTTCAGTTAAAAATTAATAGGGAGCAGTTAATAGTTGTGGTTATTTTATCTAAAAATCTAAATAATCAATATTATATAGTTTTTCTTCCATCACAAATGGGACAGGCACGATAAGTTTTATTTTCTTTGCTACCTTTTGATGCTCCCCTAATTTTACATTACTAACATAATAGTTCAAAGCCAGTCCCTAACAACTACTCTTTATTTTATCTAAAATATTTTTGTTTCCAGTAGTTCTAAGTCATTTATTATTATTTTTTTAGTACCTATAAGCTTTATTATATTTTCATTTTCTAATAAGGCTAATTTTCTGCTCAATGTTTCTCTTGCTATTCCACAGTAATTAGCCATTCCCTCTCTATTAAGTGGCAAATTTATTTCTATATTCATATTAGTTTTCTTTCCATATTTCGCTGAAAACTCTAAGAGCATACAGCATATTCTTGCTTCTGGACTGTTATTTGATAGATTTTTTGATAAATTTTCTACTTCTATTAATCTTTTGTTTAGTTCAGAAAGAAGTTTTAAACAAATTGAAGGATTTGAAAATAATATTTCTTTTAAGTCATTTCTTGAAATTGTACATAATTCAGTATTTTTAATAGCAATTGCAGATACATTACTTTCAGAAGTTTCTCCCAATATATTGCTCTCTCCAAGAAAATCTCCAACACTTAATATGTTTAATATTTGTTCTTTTCCAGAAGCAGTATTTTTACTTAATTTAACCATTCCTTCACTTATAATAAATAATTTTGAAACTTTATCCCCTTCTAAAAATAAGCTTTCTCCTTTTTCTAAGCTCATATGCTTTCTTATATCTATTATTCTATCTAATTCTTCTTTAGAAAGAGATTCAAATATAGGTATTTCCTTTGCATATAATTTACTTGCACACTTTTCACAGCAAAAATCACAATCCAAAATAAACACCTCCTAATAAAAATTGCACACTTAATTCATATTTCAAAATACAAAAAGTATTAATATATTTATAAACATATTAATACTTTTTATTATAAACTAATAGAATATATTTTATTACTTGCAATCCTCAGGAGTAAAACTACAATATCCTATGTTATCACATTTTATTTTCATTTCATCCCACTTAGTTTCACTTTTAATACTTTCTAAAGCTGTAGGATATAATATGTAATTTTCTTTAAAGATATGGTCCTTTAATTCAAAACAAATATCATTTGAAAGTTTTTTCAGCTTCATTTTATATTCATTGAAATCCATATCATAAACTGATTCACTTAACTTTTTTAATTCCTTTTTCTTTTTTCTTAACTCTTCATGTTCAAGTCTCATTATTCTAGTTGGTCCGGTAACTTCTCTTACTTCAAGTTCTGGAAATAAGACATCTTCCTCTCTTTTATGATGTAGTTCAGCATCTAATATATTATCAATTAATTTAGTTACCTTTTCAAATTCTACTCTATTTTCATCAAAATTTCCCATATCTAGTATTATTTTTGTTACTTCATCTAGTTCTCTTAAAAAACTTAAAATCAATTCATGCTCTTCTATTAATGTATATAAAACATGTCCTTTTGATATATTACTTTGTAAATTTTCAAGTTCATCTTTCAAAACCATCATATGAATTTCGCATAGATGCCTTAACTCACTGGGATTCATCCCCTCTTCTATTAAACTTTGTTCTGCTATAGAAAGTTCTAGAGGTGTTATTGACTTAACTAAATTTAATCCCTTTTCTTTTAAATCTTCTGTTATTCCATATTTATTTAACTCTTTTAAAACAATAGTCAATTCCTTTATTTTTTCTTCATTAGCAGTTTTGCTTGCTCCTATATTTAATATAATTGTGTTGTTTTTCAATTTAACCACCCCTTATTTATATCTTTTAAATAAAATATTATTCTCTTTATGAATATGAATAAATAAATCTTTTTCAAGTTCATGCAATTTTGAATATAATAATTCAAAACTTGTACACGCCCATTCTGGAGCAGCATAACCATCTGTAATAGTATCTAGTTCTTTGATTATATCTCCAGCTACTTCATGTTCTTCTATAAAACTTTGTATTTCTTCTATTAGCTGCTTTCTTTCATTCTTATTAATTATTTTTCCAAGTTCAATTATTTTTGGAAACAACTCTTTTTCTTCCTTTATTAAATGTTCTTCCAATTCAAATTTTAGTGTTCCAAAAAGTTTATTAACTCTTTTTAAAACTTCTGGTAAATGATTATAATGAACTTTAAATACTTTTAATAATAAAGGACTAATATCATTTAATAATTCAAAGGTTTTAATGTGATGAACATTTATTATATGATTGATTAATTCTTCTGAAGATTTTTCATTCCAGTTTACATATGAAGAATTATTAGCTACAAATTTATCAAATTCTATATTTACATTTTTAATAAACTTATCTACATCAATTCCTTTTTCATTTAATGCAACCTCTAAATTTTTATTTCCACCACAACAATAATCTAATTGCATATTATTAAATTTCTCTACAATTCCTGGATAAATGATAACACATTCACCTAAACTTAAATTTTTATTTATTTTTTTATTTTCATTTATATTTTTTATCATATTAATTTCCTCCACTATATTTCAAAATTTTTAATTTTTATTATAGAATCTTTTAAAACTAAATTCAAAACTTTTACTCTGTGTTTATGACTAAATTATATATAAAACAAAAAAATAAAAATGTGATTGTAATCAAGTTTTTAATAAATATGTTTTAAAATCATTTTTATTTTTTTATAATCTATTTTTAAATTAATCATCTAACTTTAATACCTTTAACTATGACAAATTATTTTTATATAAATTGAATTTTAAACATATTAAAAATACCTATATCCAACAGATATAGGTATTCTTAAATTTAAATAGCCGATAATAATAATACTTATCCCCTATTTTACTATTCAATCTTATTTAAGATTTTATTTTATTAACTTCTTCACTTAACTATCTATATAAAACAACACTAGTATCTTCAGAAATAGGTATAGATTTTATAAGTAATTAGCTTATATAGTTTCTATTTCAACCTGTATTGCTGTAGCCCCTTCAAGTTGAATCCAATTTAAATTTGCTTTAAATTCTAAACCAACCTTATCTAAATTACATATATTTTCAACAACATAAGCACCATTATTTTCAACATATTTATCTATTACAACATGTTCCTTTCCATGTTGTATTCCACCTAAATCAATTCCTATTAATTTTACATTATAATCTAATAATTTATCTACAATCTTATTAGTTAAATATGGCCTTGTATTGGAATTAAAATATTCTTCACTTCCGTATCCATACTTTTCTAAATATCCTGTTCTGAAAATTATAAAAGAGTTTTCTTTAATAGATATACTATCTATTACGTTAATATCTATAACTTCTATATTTCTAACATCTATTATTTGCGTCTCTATTTCTGATGGCAATTCTATATTTGTTAGATTATAGCAATCTATATGTGTTCCTATATGCTGTCTTTGATGTGCTGGTTGTGAATCACCCCATTTTAGTATTTTATCTGGAATATTAAATTCTTTTAAATGTAAATTCATATTATATATCTCCCTTTGATTTTATTATTTCTTCTAAATAGTTATTAAACTTTATTAAGAAATTAGCTACAACTTCTTGTTCTTTTTCTGATACATTTTTAAAAAACACATCATTTCGTTCTTCCCATTCTTTATGCTTTGTCTCATGATGTTTATATAATTTTTTACCTAAGTCTGTTAATTTAAAATATATTTCCTTATCATTATTAGGTTTTTTATATGTTTCTATCAGCTTAGCATTTATAAGCTTTTTGCTAATCTTGCTTATTGCCCCTCTTGTCATATTCATACCTTTAGCTATTTTAGTAACATTAGGATTTTCTATTTTACCTATTAAATCTATGCAGTGTATTTCTGAAATTCCGTAGTTTTCATATTCTCCTTTAAAAACTAGCTTACCTAATAATTCTTCTTTCTCATATATCTCTTTAAATTTATTTATAATTATATCATTCATTTTAATCACCTCTTTACTGATTTTTAAAACAAGATTTTTATTTTTGTTTCCTTGGAAATAATATTATATTATTTTTGTTTCCTTGTCAACAATATATTCTTTTAAAACTAAGTTTAATAAATATAATTTATTTAAAAATAGATTGTACAAGTAACCAAGGAAGTTTGATTTATTTTATACTTTTTCTAGAATTTTAATTTAAAAGTTATGTATAATATAAATACAAACTATTGAATAATAGTTAAATACTTCAAAAGAAAGTTAAAAGGTGTCAAAATGAACATTACTATTAAATTAGCAGATAAAAATGATTTTTTTATAATTAAAAACTTTATTCCACTTTTTAGACAATATGTAGCGAAAGTATACAATGAACTTCCCAATAAATATGGTGTATTTTCCTACGATAATTGTAAAACATTACAAGAATTATGTGATAAAAGAGAATCTTGGACTAAAAAACCTAATGAGTTATTTCCATTTATTATTTATGCCTTTGATAGACCTGTTGGGTATGCTTTGGTATCGAAAGTTAAACCAAATTCCTTTGAAAAAAGTGATTATTTTATTAATGCATTATTTGTAGTTGAACCAGTTAGAAGGAAAGGGGTTGGTTACGCTGCGGTAAAAAACATTTTTGATATGTTTATTGGAAAATGGGAATTACATACAAGCCCTGCAGAGAATAATATCCCAACACAAAACTTTTGGAGAAATTTATTAAAAGATTATACTAACAATAATTACACTGAATTCATTAATAAAACAACAGATGGAGATGAAAAAATAATTTTTAGATTTAGCAATAACTCTTAATATAGGGTTCCAAGTTGACTCTTAAAATTATCCATTTCAAAACTTGGATACCTAAAATAGTGAGACATGCTCCGAATTACTTAGAATTCAACACTGCATCTTGTATAAAAATATTTTAAGGTTATTGAATAAATTTAAATTGGAGCTTGTTTCCCTATAATTATTTATAACTTAATTATGATTACTTATTAACATTAATAAAGCAGAAGGTCTAAACCCATAAAAAACTGCCCCAAAATAGATTCATAGTCTATTTTGAGGCAGTTTTATTTCTTAATTTTAAAATTATTATTTTCTATAGAATTCTCTTATTTTTTCACAAACATACTCTACTTCTTCTTCTTTTAATTCTGGATAGATTGGAAGTGCTAGTATTCTTTCTGATACTCTTTCAGCTACTGGGAAATCTCCTTTTTTGTATCCTAAATAGCTAAAGCAGTTTTGAAGGTGTAATGGTATTGGATAGTATATACTTGTTCCTATTCCATTATCTTTTAAATATTGATTTAATTCATCTCTCTTATCACATGTTACATTAAATACATAATAAACAGGTTTTTGATCACCTTTAACTTTTGGTAAAGTTATTTCAGGTATATCTTTTAATCTTTCAACATATAAATCGTGTATTTTGTTTCTCTTTTCAATTGAATCATTGATATATTTTAATTTTATACGTAGTACAGCTGCTTGAATGTTATCAAGTCTTGAGTTATATCCTATATACTCATAATGATATTTCTCTTTTGCACCGTGTACTCTAAGCATTTTTGTTAAATCAGCAAGTTCATCATTATTTGTAGTGATTAATCCACCATCACCATAAGCTCCTAATGTTTTTGTAGGGAAGAAAGAATATATTCCCATATCACCTATAGTTCCTGCATGTCTATAAGTGTCTCCTTTTCCTTTCCATTGCATTCCGAAAGCTTCTGCTGCATCTTCTAATACAGATAAATTGTGTTTTTTAGCTATATCCATTATATCATCCATATTAGCCATTTGGCAGAATAAGTGAATTGGAAGAATTCCAACTGTTTTATCAGTTATTGCTTCTTCAATTTTTGTAGTATCTATATTAAATGTTTCTTCATCTATATCTACAAATACTGGTTTTCCTTTGTGTTTTGCTAAGCATGATGTTGATGCTAAGAAAGTAAATGGTGAAGTTATTATTTCATTTCCATCTTTATAATTTAATATATCTGATGCCATAACTAATGCATCTGTTCCTGAAGCTACCCCAATAGCATGCTGTGCAGCTGTATATTCTTGTATTTCTTTTTCAAAAGCTTTTACATCATCACCTAGAGTTTGAACTCCGTTTCTTATTGAATTTAGTATAGCTTCATTAAATTCTTCCATCTTTTCATCATATTCTCTTTTTGAAGTATAAAATCCTACTTTCACTAATATCTCTCCTTTTTTATAAAAATATTTATTTTATTTTACTGATTCTACTGCCTTGATAAGTTCTTCTACTACATATTTTGCATCTTCCAAATCTAGTGTTGAATACACTGGAAGTGTTATTTCATTTTTATATTGATTATATGCATTTGGATAATCTTCTATTTTATATCCTAATTGCTTATATAGTGTAAACATTGGAAGTGGTGTAAAGTGAACATTAGTTGCTATGTCTTTTTTAGCTAACTCTTCTATCACTTTATTTCTATCATCCTCTTCAAATCCTTTTAATCTTAAAGGATATAAATGATATGATGTTTCCATTTCTTCATTTTTAGAAAATGGAATTATAGCCCAGTCTTTGCCTTCTAAAGCTTTATTATAAATATCAAATATTTGTCTTCTCTTTTCTAACATGCCTTCATATCTATCTAATTGAACAACACCTATTGCAGCATGTAAATCAGACATATTGCACTTAAATCCATCAGTTACTATATCATATTTCCAAGCTCCAGCTTTCATTTTAGATAATGCATCTTTTGTTTGTCCGTGTAATGAAGTATATTTTAACTCACGGAATATATCTTCTTTTCCATGTAAGTGGTTGTTATTGAAAGTTACTCCACCACCTTCAGATGTAGTTAAATTTTTAACTGCATGGAATGAAAATACGTGAAAATCATATTGTGTTCCAACTTTTTTTCCTTTATATGAAGCACCAAAAGAATGGGCAGAATCTGCTATAAGTAATATATCTTCTCTATTTAATTTTTTAAGTATAGCTCTTACTTTATCATAATCTACAGGAACTCCTGCAAAATCTACAGTTATTATCGCCTTTGTTTTTTCAGTTATAGCTTTTTCTAATTTATCTAAATCCATTATAAAACTGTCTTTTGCAACATCTACAAATTTTGGTTTTATTCCTCTATGTAGAATAACACTTGCACTTGCTGTGTAAGTATATGGAGTTGTTATTACTTCATCGCCTTCTTTTATATCAAAAACTTTTAGTATAAGCTCCATACCAGCAGTTGCACTACCTAATGCTACTGCATTTTCAGATTCACAATAAGTTCTCATTTTTTCTTCAAATTCTAAAACTTTAGGACCAGATGTAATCCATCCTGATTTTAAAACCTCAACTACATTTTCTATTTCTTTTTCTGTAATATCTGGTGGTGAAAATGGTATTTTTTTACTCATTTTAAAATCGCTCCTTTTATTTATTATTTTATCTATTTAAAAAGTTTTTAATACTATTTAAAATCTTTATTTTCTTCCTTTAAAATATCCTGTATCTTTAGTTATATAAATATATCCTTTTTCTTCTTTTTCTTTTTCAAGTATTTTTTCTAATTCTATAAGCTTATTTTCATTAAGTCTTTTGACTATATCACTTTCCATAGAAATTATATAATCAATTAGTGCCTTTTCTTCTGTTATCTTAAGATTATCCATATATCTTTTGCTTTCTACATCTTTAAAAACCTTTGATAGAATATCATATCCATTTTCAATTTGAAATTTATTAGTCAAATTAAAACTTTCAACTTCTAATATTTCTTCATCAACTTTTGATAGAAAATCTCTCATTTCCATCATATGACTTTTTCCGACAGTAGATGCAAATATATATCCATCTTTTTTAAGAACTCTTTTTATTTCCCCTAAAGCCTTTTCTATATCATTTAAATGATATAACATATGGTTTGCTATAACTATATCAAAAGTTTTATCTTCATAGGAAATATTCTCAGCATCTTCAACATTAAAATGAAATCTTTTAAGTTTTCCTTTTAAATTGGACTTAGCATCTTTAAGCATACCTTCTGAAAAATCCGTTATATAAATTTCCCAACCTTTAGGTATTTTATTATAATTTTTAGCCCATAAGCTACCATCACCACAGCCAAGTTCTAGAACCTTACAGTTTTCCTTTAATGGTAGTTCTTTAAAGAACCATTCCATCCAACCTTCTTCGTTAATACTAAATTTTTCATGGATGTTTATTCTAGCTTTTAAGTTTGAAGCATCTTTATATTGCTTCATCCACTTATTATCCTTATTTATTAAGCTTATTATGTTTATAAACTTGTTCCAATTTAAATTTTTATCTTCTTCTATCATATTTAATGTTTCATCAATTGCTTGAATTACATTAAACTCGTGGTTTATCTTTTCTTTAATTATTTTCTTTTGTATTTTTAGAGATTTCTTAAAATCATTATCCTTTAAATCTTCTGTCATAATATCTTTTATCTCATCTAATGATAATCCAATAAACTTTAAAGTTAATATCTTTTGTAACTTAGGAAAATCTTCTTTGCTATATAATCTATGACCAGCTTCATTGTATGAAGAAGGTTTTAAAAGATCAATTTTATCATAATACCTTAAAGTTCTTAAAGTTACACCTGCTTTTTTAGCAAACTCACCTACAGTAAATTGTTCTTTTAAATTATCTTTCATTTAGCATAAATCCTTTCAATTTCTCTTTTTAATACAAGATAATAATTTATATTTAGTAACATTATACAATTATATATTAACTCATGACGTAACGTCAACGTCAATAGTTTTTTATAATATTTTTTTAATAATGATATTATTATAAAAAATAATGAAGTTTTTAATTTATTATATTAACTTGTTAATAAATTAACTTTTAAAGCTATTTTTATATAATATATAATTCTAATCATTACATATTATATTGTAGAGTAATGTTTTTTGTTCTACAAAACTTTATCTTTTTCAACATTATTTATAAACTTTAGACTTGATACTTCTATTGATTTTACCTTTCTTAAACACCACTCAAAGTCAGTCCCTATCATAGTTTTATCTAAGCTCTTTAGCAAGCAATAAATTATAGTTTTTCTTCCATCACAAATGGGACAGGCACGATAAGTTTTATTTTCTTTGCTACCATTTGATACTCTCCTAATTTTACATTACTAACATAATAGTTCAAAGCCAGTCCCTAACAAATACGCTACTTTGTAGCTCAAGTACTGGTTCTTTGCTCGATATTTTACTTTATCTAGCCTGTTTTATTAAGTACAGAAATTTTACTCTCTTTAATTTAGAGAAACTAAAGCTCCGTTTCCACCTCAACCTTTAACTATTGCTTATTAACTTTTAACTATTTCAGGGACTGGCTAACTTTTTTATTTACCATACTTAAATTATAAGAGCTGCTTTTTATTTTATGGAACTACACTATTCGTGCCTGTCCCATTTGTTACGGGTATAAACCCTAAATATAGCTTTAGTTTGTTTTATATCCCAAATATAAATTTTACTCCCTTAAATTCAAAGAAACTGGTAGTCCAGTTTCCTCCATAATTGTCAAATGTCAATTCCTAATTGATTGTCCTTTGTCCTTTGTTAATTTCTAAAAAGCTATCTAAGACTCCCAAACAAGCAATTAACCAAAATTTTTAATCCATAACAAGAGGGACAGACGCGTAATTGGCTACTTTACTATACTTTAGACTTGATACTTTTGTTGATTTTACATTCTCTTCTAAATTGCTCAAAGTCGGTCCCTGATATCATAGTTTTGTCAAAACACCTAAACAAGCAACTCACCTAAACTTTTGCGCCGTAACAAGAGGGACAGGTTCATTTTGGGCTAGTTTCTTTGTTTTAAATATAGATTCCACAAATGCTGTATTCCCATCATCTAATAGACAAAGAACCAGTACCTAATACTTTGGTTTTAATGTATAAGTGTATAGTTTAAGTATTGAATTTATTATCCAGTGGTATAAAATGTAATATAATACTTATATATATTTAAAATAATGTATTATTAAGGAGGAATTATGGAGATTTTTTTCTGGTTTATAGATTTATTACTTCCTGTTACAATGATAATTCTAGGTAAAATAATTGGTAATAAACCACCTAAAGAAATTAATAATGTTTGTGGTTATAGAACAACCCGTTCTATGGAATCAAAAGAGGCTTGGGACTATGCTAATACTTTATGTGGTAAGCTTTGGTTTAAAATAGGCATTATATTGTTTATACTTATCGTTCTATTAAAATTAATTATTCCTATAGAATCACAATATTTAAGTCTTATAAATGTAGGAATAGGATTAGTTGCTTTAATTATGCCTATACCATTTATTGAAATGAAGCTAAAATCTAAATTTCACAAATAATTATTTAGATAGTTTAAATTATACAAATTAGGAGGGATATTTATGATTAAACTTATAGAACCAAATAAAAAGTATTTGAAATCATATATTGAAGCATATGACGAATATGAGGATAACCATGTCGCAACATATGCGTTTAATGATGCAAGATCCTATGATATATTTGTGAAATATGATAATTATAAAAATGAGCGTAATTTAAAGCCCAATAGGGTTGGGGCAAGTTATTTTTGGCTTGTTGACGATGAGAAAGACTTGTTTATAGGGGAAATTAGCATTAGGCATACTCTCACCGATGCACTACTACAATATGGTGGTCATATAGGGTATGGCATTCGCTATTCTGAATGGAATAAAGGCTATGGAACTTTTATGCTTAAACTGGCGTTAGAAAAAGCAAAGGAGATGGATATTTCAAGAATTCTAATCACTTGTGATGATGATAATTATGCTTCTGCTAAAATAATGGAAAATAATGATATGGTACTTCAAGATAAAGTACAGAACCTTATAGATGGACAAAAAATACTTACAAGAAGGTATTGGAAAACTTTATAGGAGTTAACTCGAAATGCTATAGGAATTAAATAGTAAAGTGGACAAAGATAAACTTGTCCACTTTAGTTATAATAATTATAAAATTTGAAACAAAATCTTATAATAAAGTTAGTTCATAAAAGCACTCATCATGGCAACTCCATCAGCTCCTGAGTTGTAAACTTCTTTCATGTTGTCTTGTTTTATTCCACCTAATGCAATTACTTTGCAAGAGACATATTTTTTTATCTCTTCTATGAATTTTACACCTTTTCCTTTTAAACCTTCCTTACATTTTGTTTCATATATATTAGATGCTAAAATATATGTGGCTCCAAGTTTATCTGCTTTTATTGCTTCTTCTGAAGAATGAATTGACACTCCTACTATTTCATCCTTTTTCTTTTCATACCCTAAAAACATTTCAAAAGGTAAGTGTATTCCATAAGGTTTCACTTTTTTATATACAAATTCATTAGAATTTATTATTAATTTACAGTTAGTATTTTCTATTATTTTTGTAATAGTCTTTGCGTATTTTAATAAGACATCATCAGAAACATTTTTTTCACGCAATATTATTCTACAAATGCCATATTTTACAGCAGCTTCTATCTTTTGAAAATACTCTTCATCACTTTGTACAAGCTGTCTATTTGTTATTAAATATATCAATTTCTTTTTCCTTCAATACCTTATTCATATTCCTAACGGCACACATTTTACCACACATTGTGCAGGTATCTGAATGTTCAGGCATAGATTCTTCTCTGTATCTTTTAGGTTTTTCGCTATCTAAAGCTAATTTAAACATCATATCCCAATCTAAATCTGCTCTTGCCTTGCTCATAGCGTCATCCAATTCTCTAGCTCCATTAATACCCTTAGCTAAATCTCCTGCATGAGCTGCTATTTTAGTTGAAATTATACCTTCTTTCATATCTTCTATATTTGGTAATCTTAAATGTTCTGCTGGTGTAACATAACATAAAAAATCTGCTCCTGCCGCTGCTGCTATAGCTCCACCAATTGCTGAAGTAATATGGTCATAACCTGGTGCTATATCTGTTACTAGTGGTCCTAAAACATAAAATGGAGCATCATGACAAAGTTTTTTCTCTAAAAGCACATTTGTTTTAATTTCATCTAATGTCATGTGTCCAGGACCTTCAATTATAACTTGTACATTTCTTTCCCATGCTCTTAGTGTAAGTTCTCCTAATGTTATTAATTCCTTAATTTGAACTGCATCAGTAGAATCTGCATTACATCCTGGTCGGCATCCATCTCCAAGACTTAAAGTAACATCATACTCTTCACAAATGTCTAATAATCTATCATAGTATTCATAAAATGGATTTTCTTTATTATTAACTTCCATCCATGCAAATAATAATGAGCCACCTCTTGAAACAATATTAGTTAATCTTTTATTTCTTTTAAATGTATCAGCTGCTTCTTTATTTAATCCAGCGTGGATTGTAACAAAATCTGCACCATCTTTTGCATGTTTCTCAACAACATCTAAAAATTCTTTCGCTGTTATTTCATCTAATTCCTTATCATAAAAACCAATAGCATCATAAATTGGCACTGTTCCTATAATAGCTGGTGAATACTCTACAAGATTTCTTCTAAATTCAGCAGTTTTCCCATAGTTAGAAAGATCCATTATAGACTCTGCCTTCATCTCTATTGCTTTTTTTACCTTTTCCATTTCTTTTTCTATAAAGTAACAATCTTTTGATATTCCCAGATTAACATTTATTTTTGTTTTCATTCCTTTTCCTATACCCTCAGGACTTAAAGATTTATGATTTTTATTAGCTGGAATTACTACTTGTCCTTTAGCAATTAAATCTCTTAGAGCTTGTACATCTATCTGTTCTTTTTTTGCTACTATTTCCATTTCTTTTGTAATTATGCCTTTTTTAGCTGCATCCATTTGTGTTGTATAATTCATTTTTATTCCCCCTAAATTCTTTCCCAATCTTTAAAAATTGGTTGATACCCTAATCCCTTTATCATTTTTTTCACATCTTCTGTACTACTTTGGTCACTTATTAAAAATTGTGATTCCCCTTTGCCCTTTGTGTCTTTACAGTGTCCTCCCACTTCTGTTAATACACCAGCTGACATTTTATTAACTCCTAGTGGAATCAATTTTTCTCTAAAACTTGCTGATTCTCTTGTAGATATATTTATAACTGAGTTATTATGAAATAATCTTAATGCCAAAATACACTGAACTAAGTTTTTATCACTTACTGGATATATATCATGAAAAGTTCCAGCATGAGGACGTATTCTTGGTGCCGAAAAAGCTACATCTACTCCTGGGTAATTATCTTTAATATATTTCCCATGTAATGCTGTTAAAAACACTTCTTTTCTAAAATCATTTAATCCTAACAGTGCACTTACACTTATATTTCTCATACCCGCTTTTGCACCTCTTTCTGGTGCATCAAGCCTAAAATTATAATTTCTTTTTGGACCACCTAAATGTACTTTCTTGTATATTTCTCTATCATATACTTCTTGGTAAACTGTTAATCCATCAGCACCTGCCTCTATAGCTTTTTTATAATCTTCTTCACTTAATGGTTGTACTTCTAATGTAATTGAAGGAAAATAATCCTTAAGTACTTTTATTGCATCTACTAAATATTCTATTGGTGTATCTTTAGGACTTTCACCAGTTAAAAGAATTATATGTTTAAACCCTTCTTTAGCTATAGCCTTCGCTTCTTTTTCTATTTCTTCCATAGTTAACTTTGCTCTTAAAATATTGTTATCATGATTGTAAGAACAATAAACACATCTGTTAACACACATATTAGCAATATATAATGGTGTATATAAAAGAACGGTTTTTCCAAAATACCTATTAGATATTTCATGAGCTTTTTGAGCCATTTCTTCTAGATATTTTTCACCTTTGGGCGATATTATATTTAAAAAATCCTCTTCATTTAATTTGTTTTTGTATATAGACCTTTTTATATCTTCCTCTGTAACCCTATTAAAATAATCTTCAAAATTAAATTTTTCGTATTTTTCTATAACCTTTAAAAATGACATTACTCTAAAAATCCAGTTAAAGGTGATGATGCGTTTCCAAATTTAGATACAACTCCAGCTTTAGCCAAATATGCTTCCCTTCCAGCTTCTACAGCTTTTTTAAAAGCGCTTGCCATAAGAATAGGGTTATTACTTGATGATATTGCAGTATTTAAAAGAACCGCACTAGCTCCCAACTCCATTGCTTCACAAGCATGAGAAGGTAACCCAATACCTGCATCTACAATCACTGGTTTATTTAATTCATCTATCATTATTTCTATCAATTCTTTTGTTTTTAAGCCTCTATTGGTTCCGATAGGCGCCCCTAATGGCATAACAGCTTCCGCACCTGCTTCTATCATTCGTTTTGCCATTGCTAAGTCAGGATTCATATACGGTAAAACTACAAAACCTTCTTTAGCTAATATTTCTGTAGCTTTTAAAGTTTCTAAATTATCTGGCAAAAGATACTTTGAATCGTTTATTACTTCTATTTTAATCCAGTTTCCACATCCCATAGCTTTTGCAAGTCTAGCAATCCTCACTGCTTCTTCTGCATTTCTTGCCCCTGATGTATTTGGTAGCAATACCATATCTTTAGGTATATGGTTTATTACATTTTCTTCTTTATCATCAAAATTTATTCGCCTTACTGCCATAGTAATTACTTGAGCTTCTGAACTTTTAACTATTTCAGGAATAATAGAATTTGATGCATACTTACCTGTTCCAATAAACAATCTAGAATTTAACTCTTTTCCGCCAATTATAAATTTATCATTCACAACATTTCCCCCTCTACACTTCATCATCACCTAGTAATATTCTCACTGCCATATTTGCCATATGACCTGCAGCTATACTTACTCTTGGAGCCATAAGACCTGAACCTTCTTTTGCCTCATTTTCTCCATCTCCACAAACATAAAATCTACTATTAATCTTTTTAGTAATTATAGAATTAGATGAAAAACTGCCTGCCATTCCATTTCCACTGATAATATATTTATTTGTATCAAGTAAAATAGCATTTACAAGCTCTGCTTTACACTTTGCATTATCAAAAGCTTCTATAACAACATCACATTCTTTAAAGGTATAGATAGCATTGTCTTTATCTAAATATCTATCTACAACTTCTACTAAAATATAGGGATTAATTTCTTTAATAATTTCTTTAATTGCATCAGTTTTTTTCATCCCTATATGCCTTATATAATATTGTTGTCTATTTAAATTACTTGGCTCTACTACATCAAAATCTACTAATACTAACTTTCCGACTCCTATTCTTGCTAAAAATATTGCTATATTAGAACCAAGTCCACCTAAACCCGCAACACCTACTACTGACTTCTTTAGTTTTTCAAATACACCTTTTGTATGTCTAGAAACCATTAGTGTTTCTAGTTCTTCTTTTTTTGGTTTTTCACCCTTTTTTATAAAAGTCAATTCATCTTTATCTTTTAAAATCTTATCTTCTTTTATTGGAAACCCGTTTATAATTACCATATCTGAATTAGAATACATTTTTTCTTTTATATTATTTATAGATACATTTTCACTTATTTCAAAGCTTCTTCCATTCACCTTAATAAGCATTTATCCCCCTCCAACAAAAGCAACTATTTCTATTTTGTCATCTTCTTTTAATATTGTTTTATCGTATTCATCCTTAGGTAATATTTCTAAATTCAGTTCAACAACAATTTTATCTGCATCAAGGTCTAAGTCTTTTATCATTTCACTAACTGAAAAGCCTTCATAATTCTTTTTTTTACCGTTTACAATCATGCTATCCCTCCTCTCTAAAATCATCTTAATAAAGCTACTATGGGGTTTTGCTATGTTTTTTGCATATAAAAAAGAGCTTACCAACTGGTAAGCTCTTATGAAAATATATGTTATAATTTTATTTCAAATTTAAATATTTTCCAAAATTACTTCCCTACGTTGGTGTTAACCATATCAGGTTCAAAGGGTCGAAACTTAAAATTCCTCTCAGCCACTATTGGCTCCCCTAGTAAATCTCTATTAAGTTAAATTCATTATACCTCTACAAAACTATATTGTAAATACTTGTTTATTTATATATACAATTCCAATTGAGGCTATTGCGATAAAAAAATACTACATTTGTTTCATAAAAAATTTCTAATGAGGCTAACATACTCCTCATGATTAACTAAGCTAAGTTCCCCATGTCCCATTTTTTTAGCTATATACAAATGACTATTTAAAATACTGTTATGCAGTTTTTCTGCTGATTTTTTCATAATCTTTAACTCTTTCTCCTACAATAATTAGAACCTTAGCTTTTGTATTTTTAATTGTGTTTTTCAATATATAATTTCCATTACTTAGTGTAATATTAACTAAAGATTCTTTTGTTATATTTAAACTATCCTTATAATAACGTTCAAACATTTCTTCAGGAACATTCAGTATTTTTGCTTGTAATTTTGAAAACCATTTTTTCCTTATTAAACCATAAAACATTTTGTAAGTTGGTACTGCTAAAAATTTTTCATAGACCACCAAGATAATCCTCCACCGTGTAAAAATATTATCGTAGGTAATTCCCTATTTCCAAATTCTTTAAATTTCATTTTAATCTCCTATCAATAATATAAACATTAAATGTATTACTTTAAACTTCCTTATATTAACATAAATATACATTACACTATTTCACATTTAATTTAAACATATAAATACTATAGGGAAACAAGCTCCAATTTAAATTTATTCAACAACCTTAAAATATTTTTACACAAGATGTAGTGTTGAATTCTAAGTGATTCGGAGCATGTCTCACTATTTTAGGTATCCAAGTTTTGGAATGAATAACTTTAAGAGTCAACTTGGAACCCTATATTACTTAAAATAAGCTGTTAACTAACAGTAGAATATTAATTTCAAATTTATTTTATTTGTAAAAATTGTTGCGTTTACAAACTTATGTTATAATATTTTAAATATTTATTAAGAAACAGAGGGTAAGAATAAAATGAAAAATTTAGTTATATTAGAAATGAAAAAACATATGCTTGATCAATGTGTTGATTTATTTATAAACACATTCTCTAAAGAACCATGGAATGATGTTTACGACTCAAGAGATCCAGTAGTTAATTTCTTCAATAATCACTTTAATAATAACTACTTTCTAGGTTATGTAGCTATGTTAGATGACAAAATTGTAGCATTAAGTGTTGGTATGAAAAAGCCATGGATAGAAGGTATGGAATATTATATTGACCAATTTTGTGTTGGTTATGAAATGCAGGGAAAAGGTATTGGAAGTTGGTTCATGAAAGAAATAGAAAAAAATATTAAAAATCAGGGAATGAACGGAATGATATTAAACACAGAAAAAGGTTATCCAGCACAAAAGTTTTATGAGAAAAATGATTTTAAAATAATTGATGATTTAATAGTTTTCGGTAAATAATAATGATTTTTTTATCTTTAAGTAGTTTGTTGAATTAGATAAAACTTAAGTTAGTAATAAACATAAAGTAAAGATTAATACCTAAGTATAACACCGTAACAAATGGGACAGGCACGACAAATGTAGTTCCATAAAATAAAGATAAACTCTTTGAATTTAACTGCCGTAAGTAAGAAGCGTTAGCCAGTCCCTAAGGGAGTTAAGAGTTGAGTTTGAAACTGGATTAAATCCAGTTTCTTTTTAATTTAATAGAGTAAAATATAAATTTAGGATATAAAGTTAGATACAATTGTATTCAAAATACTTAGCCATAACAAGAAGGACAGGTTCATTTAGTTGTACAACCATAAAAAATTTTAATACTCAATAAAATAGGCTAGATAAAGTAAAATATCAAGTAAAGAACCAGTACTTGAGCTACAAAGTAGCGTAGTTGTTAGGGACTGGCTTTGAACTATTATGTTAGTAATGTAAAATTATTAGAGCATCAAATCGCAACGAAGAAAATAAACTTATCGTGCCTGTCCCATTTGTGATGGAAGAAAAACTATATAATATTGATTATTTAAATTTTTAGATAAAACTACGTTCAGTATTACTAGGAATAGAATGAGTAGTAATAACCGTAACTTTTAACTGCTCACTATTAACTGTTAACTAGAAGAGTACCTTTTGTTACGGCGTAAAAATTTAGGTAATTTGCTTGTTTAGAAGTTTTGACAAAACTATGATATCGGGGACCGACTTTGAGTAGTGTTGAAGAGAAACTAGAATCATCAAAAGTATCTATCCTAAAGTATGGTAAAATAGACCTTAACGCGTCTGTCCCTCTTGTAATGGATGTAGACCTTTAAATAGTTGGTTGTTTATAATTTTTAGATAGTTAAAGGTTAAACCTTATTTATAAAATCGGATTAAATTTTCAACTTATCCCTCTGTTCTTATATTAAAAAATCAAAGCAGCTACTAATCCAAATATAAATAGTGGTATGTTATAGTGCAGGAATGTTGGCACGCAGGTATCCCAAATATGGTCATGTTGGGAATCTATATTAAGTCCAGATGTTGGTCCAAGAGTGCTATCTGATGCTGGCGACCCTGCATCTCCTAATGCTCCTGCAACTCCAATTAATATAATTACAGATAAAGGACTAAAACCTAATTTAAGTCCTAATGGACAGTATATAGTTGCTAATATAGGAATAGTTCCAAAAGAACTTCCTATTCCCATAGTTATAAGAAGTCCTACTAAAAGCATTAGTAATGCTCCAAGAAATTGACTTTGTCCTACTAATACAACTATAGAATTAACAAAAGATTCTATAGCGCCTGTTTCTCTTAATACATTTCCATATCCAGCAGCTACAAGCATTACAAAGGCTATAAAACCCATGATTTTAATTCCACCATTCATCAAATTATCAATTTCATTAAATTTAATAGTTCTTGTTACAATTAAAACTATAATTGCACATAACCCACCTAATGGTAGCGACCCTGTCAAAATTTGAACCACAAAAGCTACTATAGCAGACATTAATACAGTCCAGTGAATCTTTGTCATTTTTATATCTTCATTATCATTTGAAAACTCTTCTAAATTTACATTTTTATACTCTCTAGGTTTTCTATAGCTAAAAAATATAGCTACTAAAAGTCCAATAATCATAGCCACTCCTGGTATCCACATTACTTTACTTACCATGTTATTTGTAACTTCTATATTGTTAGCTATCATTTGATCTCTTATAATATTTTGAAATATAAGTCCAAATCCTACTGGTATAGCTATATATGGAGCCTTCAATCCAAATGTTAAGGCGCAGGCAACAGCTCTCCTATCAATTTTCAATTTATTCATAATAGGTATAAGTGCTGGAATTAAGATTGGTATAAAGGCTATATGTACTGGAATAAGATTTTGAGAAAAACAAGCTATAACTGCTATTATTAATATAAAAGTAAATTTGTTTTCTTTAACTACCTTAGATATTTTTTTAGCTAGTATAATTGAAAGACCTGTTTTATTTACTGTTACAGCCAAAGCTCCTAACAATAAATAACTAAGGGCTGTTTCAGAATTTCCACCCATTCCGTCTATTAATAAGGACATAGTTTGTCCCACACTTAGATTTGCTGTAATTCCAGCAACTATAGCTGAAATTAACAATGATAGTATTACATTTAATTTTAAAAGACATAAAACTATCATTACTGTAATAGATATGATAACAGGATTAAATAAACTCATAATATGCTTCTCCTTTAATTTTAGGAAACTGGAATATACCAGTTTCCTTATTAATTTTTAGTTTCTACTTATCTATTTTTATAGTGAAACAATCTCTCATTTAAATTTATTTTATAAACTTAAATTTCACATTAGTTTTCTATAAATTGTTATAATCTGTTACAAATTCCTTTCCTAGAATCATGTTTTTTACCTTTACTTCATTTTTTATTTTCTCTTCTTCACCAATTAAAATTACATTTTCTATACCTAATTTATTGGCATAATTCATTTTCTTTTTTAAAGAATCTTCTTCAAAATATATAGTAACTCCATAACCCTTTTTCTCTAGACTTTTCATAACAGTTCCACAATATTCTAATGTATCACCTATTGGTATTATTAAATAATTTAACTTTCCTTTCACATTATAGTTTTCTATAAATCCTATTTCTTTTAAAACAAAAAATAACCTTGTCATACCTATAGAAATTCCTACACCTGGTAATATCTTATCTGTATAATTTTCTGCCAAATTATCATATCTTCCCCCTGAACATATTGAACCATAAGTTTCATTTCCTATTAGTAAAGTTTCAAAAACTGTTCCTGTATAATAATCTAACCCCCTAATAATTTTCAAATTAATTTCAAATTCATTCTCCTCAACACCTAAAACTTTTAGAATTTCATTTACTTTCTTAAGCTCATTTACTCCTTCTATAAAATAATCTTCTTTAATATTTAGTCTTTCAAGAGAGTCTAATATCTCTTTATTACTTCCCTTAATATCTAAAATATCGCTTAAATATAAAGTTTTTTCATTTCCTATTAAAAATGTAAGTTCTTCAATAAACTTTCCTTTGCCAATTTTGTCGTACTTATCTATCAACATCATAACTTCATTTGAGTTTTCTATTTTTAGACCCTTTAAGACTCCTTTTAATATTTTTCTATTACTAATTTGAAATTTGTAATCCTTAAGTTTTATTTCCTTAAATGCTTTTGACGCTAAACTTATAACCCAAGCATCATTTTCTATAGCTAATTTATCTTTGCCTATAACATCTATATCACATTGGTAAAATTCTCTATATCTACCCTTTTGATTTCTCTCACCTCTATACACTTTTCCTAATTGATATCTTCTAAATGGAAAAGTTAATTCATTATAGTGTTGGGCTACATATCTAGCAAAAGGCACTGTTAAATCAAATCTTAGTGTTAAATCATTCTTTCCTTTTGTAAAACTATAAACTTGCTTTTCCGTTTCACCACCGGTTTTTGCAAGAAGCACATTAGCTTTTTCTATTATAGGAGTGTCTATAGCTAAACAACCGTTCTTTTCATATACATTTAAAATTTTATTTACTATGTCATTGAATTTTTCTTGCTCATTTGGTAATAGTTCCATAAATCCTGGTAATATACTCGGTTTGATTATTTCTTTTTTCATTTTTATTCTCTCCTTAATTTAAATTTATTTCTTTTCACATTCCTTATACGACAAAAAACCGTGTAGGCATATACCTACACGGTTTAAATAAATTATGTTTACACTTAATTTATCATCACCTAGAGATACAAGCCTACGGCAATAGACTTGTATCTACAATTAAGCAGATCAAGTCTCTAGTGATGATGATGCATAAAATATACTTTGTTTCTATTAAGTGTACTCATAATTTTCCTCCTAAAATTTTATATATAATATAAATTATTTTTCTAAACATTTTACTTTTTTTGTTACTTTTCTTGTTTGTATTTCAATTTTATTTTAACTTATAAATAATTTAAACCTATTATACATCCATAAATTTCTTCTGTAAAGTCTAAATTTATTTCTTTACTATATTTTAACTCAACGTTCAAATTTGATACATTTTTTTAATAAGCTATAGGTTCATATTATGGCAATGCAACCTATACTTATATATAATAGCTTATTTGAAAGAAGAAAATCTATATTCATTTTATTATATATATTGGTATAAATGTTATAATTATCATAGTTCTATTTTATTATTTTCCAAATAACTATAACTTGTAAAAAATAGATATAAGGATATATATGTAAAGAATTTTCAATTTAAATTTATTCAATAATTTTAAATTTTTTACAGTATATTTCACTATTTTAAATATGCAAGTTCTAAAACAAGTAATTTTTAAATTCAACCTGAAATTTTATAAAAATTATATTTTAACAGAATTAAGTGAGGTGCTTTAAATGAGTTATGAAAGTTTTAAACTTCAAAGAGATATTAAGTCAACACTGAGTTATCTTGTTTATTTGCCACAAAGTTATAACACAAATGTAAAAATGCCATTAATTCTTTCTTTGCACGGTTCAGGTGAATGTGGAAAGAATATAGAGGATGTAAAAAAATGGGGTATCCATAAGATATTAAGATTAAACGATAATTTCCCTTTTATTGTAGTCTCTCCTCAATGTCCTAATGGTGAGATATGGGAAATGCAGTTTAATGCTTTAAAAGATTTATTGGATAAGATTGAAAATGATTATAACATTGATGCTGAAAGAATATATTTGACTGGATATAGTCTTGGTGGATATGGTACATGGAACTTTGCCATACTTAATCCCGAAAGATTTACTGCAATAGTTCCAATAAGTGGCGGAGCGATATCACCTAAAAAAGCTCTTTGTTTAAAAAACCTCCCTATTTGGGTTGCACATGGAGATAATGACACTGCTGTGAACTTCGAGGAGTCTAAACGAATTGTTGACTGCTTAAAAAAATACAACTCTAACATCATCTTTAAAGTTTATGAAGGTAGAGGGCATGAAGTCTGCACTACAGCATATGAAGAACCAGAACTTTTTCAATGGCTTCTAAAACAGAAAAAGCAGAAAAAATCATAGTCTTTTATGAAAATAAATAATTTATATCATATTAAAATTGATTTTATAATTAGATAACATATATAAAATATTACGTAAATTATTTGCACTTTGAGGAGGATTAAATATGAACAGAATTGAAGTTTTAAGAAAATATATTGATGAAATAATCTTAAATATGACAGATGTTGAAGAACGAAGATGTGCTTATATGCATTTATATGGGGTTGCTCAATCTTGTACATTAATTGCATTAAAGCGTGGAGAAAATGCTGAACTTGCAACTATGGCAGGCATGCTTCATGATATTTACTCCTATGCTAAAATGGATGCAAAAGAACATGCACATAAAGGTTCTATTTTAGCAAGAGAAATATTACAAACATTGCGTATCACAAATGATAATGAAACTAAAATTATTTGTGATGCTGTTTATAATCATAGTGAGAAAGAAATGATACATTCTCAATTTGATGAAATCTTAAAAGATGCAGATGTTTTTCAACATTGTTTATACAATCCTATGTTTGAAATCAAATCACATGAAAAAAACAGGTATGAAAAACTTAAACTTGAATTTGGTATTGCATAGAATTAAAAGTTATAATTATTAATTTTATAATTTAAAATATATTATTTCTAAACTTTTTATATGATTTACCTCAAAGAACAGCTAAATGTTCTTTGAGGTTTTTATCTTTTCTTCAAGTTCTTTAATTTTTTATACTTAATTATAATAATGATATCTTTTGATTTTTATGTTTTATTATATTAAATTTATTTTCTACAGCATAACATTAATTACAACTTGACATTATATATTCTAAAAACCCTGAATCTTCATTTGTTTGCTCTTTTATAATTTTTAAATTTTTACTTATATAAAAATTCACTGCACCTTCGTTTTCTTTATAAACTGCTAAACTTAAAAGTTTATACCTTTCAACTGCAAAATCTATCAATTTACTTCCTATTCCTAAGTTCTGAAAATTAGTGTCAACAAACAGTGCACCTATAAAATTATTGTCTATTACACTAATAAATCCTCTTATACCTATACCATCATCATATACAAACGTTTCTGCCATAGGAATATATACATCTTTAACTTTATTATAATTATCTTTCCAATAACTCTCTTCTATAAAGTTATGGGCTTTAATAGTACTTTCCTGCCATATTTTCATAACTTTATCTATCTCATTATGATTTATCTCTCTTATCATAAATAAAACTCCCTTCTTTAATAACTATAAGTTTTCAAGCTGACTTTTAAAATTATCCATTCTTAAACTTAGATATCCAAAATAGTAAGACATGCTCCAAATTACTTAAAGTTCAACACTACATTTTACATAAAAACATTTTAAAATTATTGAATAAATTCAAATGCCAGCCTGTTTTTTATATTAACCATAATTGTTTAACTTATTTTACATGATTTTAATATGTTTGTAAAAATAAATAAAGCAACCTAATAATAGGTTACTTTATTTGTTTAACAGTTTTTTTCAAGTATTGAGTTCTTATATTTTGTATTTACTATGATGTAACCTATAATTTCAATTACTAAGAAAATTATAGAACATCCAACTCCAGCTTTAATATATGATCCACTAAAATTAGCAGATAAAATTAACATTACAATAAAAGTTATAATTGTTGAAATTATAAACGGTACAAACATTAGTATGAAATTTTGTGTGGATATTATTTTAGAAAGTTCCTTTTTAGAAAGACCAAGCTTAATTATACCTTTAAACTTAATTCGCTCTCTTTCAATATCTGTAATAAGTCTAAAATAAATTATACTTAATGCTGCAATAACAAAAATTATGCTTATAAAAAATCCTATATAAAGTGTAAGATTTTTAACCATCTTTTCTACATTTAAAATATCATTAGCACTAAAGAATCCAAATTTATAAACATCACCCATTACTAGTTTGCTTTTAAGTTCTTTTGAAAGTACTGATTCATTCTGCCAATTATTAATATTATAAGAATAATCTTTGATAATATTAAAATTCTCTCTTTCATTAAGAGTATTTAATGTTTCATCATTTACAACTATAACTGTATTAAAATAGCCCTCTGGAAATATATTTTTTTCTCCCAAACCTACTATAGTATAATTATTTCCTCCTAAAAGAGACATACTTTCTTTAGACGAATTATCTTCTGTAATTACCTCTGAACTTACTTTTGCCAAATAAACTTCATTATCTTTAAGTGAAACTTTTTCTCCACCAACACCTTCTATAAGATTATTGTAATCACTTTCACTTATTAATCCATTTCTGAAATCTTTGTCTTTATATAGTATCTCAGCTTTAAATTTTTTATACCCAACTTTATCTTTTAAAGAATTCCCTATTAACTCTATATGTTCTTGCTCATTGTCATTATTTCCAAGAGACATATATGTATAACTATAAGGTTGAGCATTTATTGTATACTTTTCTATATCTGCACTTGAAGCATATAAAATATCAATAGCTAAAAACGCACCTATAAATAAAACTGTAACAAGATACATCATTTTTGTATTAGAATTAAGTTTTGATTTAATATCTGATATTGTTATCATATTTGTCTTTCTAAGATAGAATTTTTTACTTTTCAAGTTTGATATTAAGAAAATAGACACTTGAGAATATAAAATATACAATACAGCTAAAGCCCCTACAAACATTAATGTAGTTCCTATTTGACTATTTACAAATTCTCTTATTCCTTCATATTTCTTATAAAATGCAATTAAAAGAATTAAAATAGAAGCTATAAATACACCTATAGTCATTAATAATGGTGATGTTTTACTTTCTTTTTCAGAAATTTTATCTGATTTTAATAATTTTATAACTTTATCTTTACGAATAAATTTTGGTGTTATAAATGCTATTATTAGAAATAGAATAAAAAACATAACAAATGTTAACCCTATTGCTTTAATAGGAAAATATATTTTAAATTCATTAACACCCATTATATTTCGAGAAATCATTAAGAAAAATGGTGAACATATTAGTCCAAGTATAATAGCTGTTATTATTGAAGCAATTCCTATAAACATATTTTCTTTAAATATAATGTTATTAAGTTGCTTTTTTGATGCACCCATAATTATAAAAGTTCCTAAAGTTTTCTTTCTAGAATGCATAAATGATTTAATAGAATATGCAATAAAAATAAATGAGAAAATATATACTATAATATTTCCTGCTTCCATTACAAGTGAAAGTGTAGCTCCATCTGAAATAACACCTAAATCAGGGTGAAACATAGAAATTGAGAAAGAAAAGAATATAAAAACTGAAAATACACTGCTTAAAAAATAAGCCAAATATGTTAGCTTATCTCTTAATACATTGTTAATTGCTAATTTATTTAAATTCATTTCTTCCACCTCCTAAGAAACTTAAAGTGTCCATGATTTTTCCATAAAACTCATTTTGATTATTTTGTGAATGGATTTCATTGTATAAATTACCGTCTTTAATAAAAATTACTCTACTACAAAAGCTAGCTACATATGGATCATGAGTAACCATTAAAATAGTTGTATTTAAATTTTTATTTATGGAAACAAAAAGCTCCATTACATCTTTTACGGCTTTTGAATCTAAGTTACCAGTAGGCTCATCTGCTAAAAGTAATGCTGGTTCATTAATTATTGCTCTAGCAATAGCTACCCTTTGAGCTTGTCCTCCTGAAATTTCAAAAGTACGCTTTTTTAATAATGCTTCTATACCTAATAATTTTGCTGCACGACTTAATCTTTCTGCCATAATTGATTCTTTAACATTATCCAATGTAAGAGGAAGAATTATATTTTCTTCTACAGTTAAAGTATTTACTAAGTTAAAATCCTGAAAAACAAAACCTAGCTCTTGTCTTCTAAATTTTGAAAGATTATCATCATCTAATTCATGAGGTTTTTTATCATTTATTATAATCTCTCCACCAGTAAAATTATCAATTGTAGAGATACAATTAAGTAAAGTAGTTTTTCCACTCCCTGAAGGTCCCATTATTGCAACGAACTCTCCTTTATCTATATCAAAACTTACACCATTTAAAGCCTTGTATTTTATTTTACCATCATAAATTTTTTCAATTTCTTTTACTTTTAATATACTCATATAAATCATTTCTCCTTACGTATAAAATATTTTTGATACTCTAATTTTACTTAAAGAGATGACTATGAACCATTTGTTAAGCTTTCAACTTTATTACACTTTTGTAATAAAAAAAGCCTTGAATTCTCAAGACTTAAAAGATATCAGAAACTTTTAAAATTTATTATTTATTTTAAGAACTCTACAAATATTTTCTGTTGTTCTTTCTACATTTTCTTTTCCATTTTTTAAAGCTTGGTCTAATGTTTCAACTCCTGGTAAGATTCCAAATACCGAGTTTATCCCTAAATCATATAGTTTTTCTATATTAGAATCAACTCTGCCACCTAATGCTATTACAGGTATATTATATTTCTTCGCCAACATAGAAACCCCAATAAGTGTTTTACCAAAAGTTGTCTGAATATCTATACTCCCTTCACCTGTAAATACAAAATCAGCATCTTGCAACTTATCCTCTAATCTTGAATAGTTTATTACAAAATCTATCCCACTTACTAATTTTCCATTGCAAAATCCAATTAGTGCTGCACCTAATCCTCCTGCTGCACCTGCACCTTCTAATTTATCAATTTCTTTATTAAACTGATGCTTTACAATATTAGAAAAATGCTTTAAACCTTCATCTAATACTATAACCATATTTTTAGTTGCACCTTTTTGTGGTCCAAAAACAAAACTTGCTCCTTTATTACCAGTTAAAGGATTCTTTACATCACAGGCAACTTCTATATTTATATTTGCGATTCTCTTGTCAAATTCTGATAAATCTATTCTAGATAATTTTTTTAAATTTCCACCGCCAAAACCTATGTCATTGTTATTTATATCTAAAAACTTTGCACCTAAAGCTTGAAGCATTCCTACTCCACCATCATTAGTAGAACTTCCGCCTAGCCCTATAAGAATTTTGTTGCATCCTTTATCTAACACTTCTTTTATAAGCTCTCCTATACCAAAGGTTGTTGTGATTAATGGATTTCTCTTTTCTCTTGGAACCAAAGTTAATCCACTAGCCTCTGCAATCTCTATGATTGCTGTTTTGCCATCATTTAAAACACCAAACTTTGCATTAACATTGTTTCCAAGAGGGCCTGTTACTTCTTTTACATATACTTGTCCTTTAGTTGAATCTACTAAAGATTGTAATGTACCTTCTCCACCATCTGCCATAGGAACATGAATACACTCTGCATCTTTAAATACTTTTTTTATTCCTTTTCCATAGCTATGCATACTTCTTTTGCTGTCATACTTTCCTTAAAAGAATCTGGAGCTAATACAAACTTCATACTATCACCTCTATGTTTTATCTTAGAATATTGTTATCTTCTTTATTTTACCGTTGTATTCTCTAAATATAATATTTGACTTTTAGTTTAAAACACTAATGATTTCTGAAATACAAATAATCATATATGTAATAAATGCTATTATTTCTACTGAAATTGTACCTATATAATTGTTTTTACTTATTTCTCCATTATTAAAACGTTTTCTTGATGTGTATATTAAACTTAACATTAAAATACTTATTAAAAAAGGAATTAAACCTGGTATTATAACTTTCTTTAAAAAATAAGCTACAACTGTAAATATTGTAACAATATAAATAATCCATTGTATTACACTAATAACTTTACTTTTCATTTTAATTATCCCCTGTCTAAGTTTATGGTTATTACTACTCACTTCATTCCTAGTAATGCTAAACGTATCTTTAAACCTAGTTTTACTAATAAAATCTAAGTAAGCAATTATCTAAAGTTCCAACTCCATTACAAATGGGACAGGCACGATAAATTTATTTTCTTCGCTAATACTTTATGCTCTCCTAGTTTTATATTTTTTAACTAATAAATCAAAGCCAATCCCGAACAACTACGCAGTAAAGCTGCTTTATTTCAAAGAAACTGATTTCCAATTTCCTCCTCAACTCTTAACTGTTAACTATTAACTATCTGAGGGACTGGCTAATGTGCGTTACTTATGACAACCAATTTTTAAGAGCTTCTTTTTATTTTATGGAGCTACATTGGTCGTGCCTGTCCCATTTGTTACGGTGGCATACGTTTACTTAGCTTTATATCCTGATTTTAAACGTTGGCTCTATTTTAAACTAATGTTTAATTAAGTCTAATATAAAGCTGGATAAACAACTTTACTTGTCCAGTTTACTCTTTTAACTTAAAGTAAGAAAAATACAAAGATATTATTTCTTCTTATCCTTTTTCTTTTCATCAAAAACCCCCATAATGAACAATGTCATGAATAATGTTGTTAATATGTATAATGATTGTTCCAATAATTTTACCTCCTAAGATAGTTTATTAGTTTAATATTTTATATTAAAAACTTAGATTTTATCATATTAAATTTTAAAGAAACTGGACTTAATCCAATTTTATAAATAACCTTTAGTTGTTACCTTCAACTATCTAAAACTTCTAAACAAGCAACTATTTAAAATTCTACCTCCATCACAAGAGGGACAGACACATAATTATCTACTTTACTATACTTTTGTCTAGATGCTTTTGTTAATTTTAGTTTTTCTCCAATATTACTCAAAGTCGGTCCCAAATACCTACGCAGCAAAGCTGCTATTTTAGGACCGGCTTTGATTTCTTTAGATTTTATTGATAATCTTTCAATTTCACTTAAAAAATAACTTGCGGAAAATATCCTTCGATACGCCTGTCCTTCTTGTTACGGCTATGAACTTTGAATTTAACTTTAATTTGGTTTTATGTCTTTAACTTTGAAATTTAATTTATATAAACATTTTTAAATCTACAAAAGTAAAACACCTAAATAAGCAATTAATCAAAATTTGTCGCCATTACAAATGGGACAGGCACGATAAGTTTATTTTCTTAGCTAATACTTGATGCTCTCCTAGTTTTATATTTTTTAACTAATAAATCAAAGCCAGTCCCGAACAACTACTCAGTA
The DNA here is from genome assembly GCF_001573875.1 of Clostridium sp. ATCC 25772. Lineage (NCBI taxonomy): Bacteria > Bacillati > Bacillota > Clostridia > Eubacteriales > Clostridiaceae > Clostridium > Clostridium sp. ATCC 25772. The sequence continues at coordinate 13,507 of NZ_LFRG01000008.1, read as the reverse complement.
AAACTGCTTTATTTCAAAGAAATTTATTTCCAGTTTATTCCTCAGTTTTTAACTGTTAACTATTAACTATCTTAGGGACTGGCTAACTTTCTCTTACTTATGACAACTAAATTTTAAGAGTTTATCTTTATTTTATGGAGCTACATTGGTCGTGCCTGTCCCATTTGTTACGGTGCTACATTTAGATACTAATATTATCTTACTTTATAAAATTAATAATTTGTTCAATACATACTACAATATTAAATATAGCTGCTAATGAGCATGTGCAAAGTATTAATATCCAGTATTTTTTATTTATTTTTCCACTATTTAATTGTTGTTTTGATGTATATATTAAACTTAACATCAAGACACTCATTAATCCTGGTATTAGACCTGGTACTTTAATATCTCTTGTAAAATATACAATTCCTACTAATATTGAAAAAATAGAAATAATACATTGTATTATAACCGCTGTTTTATATTTCATCTTATGCCTCCTAAGTAAAATATTTCCTGATTTAATAATATCATTTTTAAAGTATGTTATCCATAATTATAGGGAAACAAGCTCAAATTTAAATTTATTCAATAACTTTAAAATATTTTTATATAAGATATAGTGTTGAGTTTCAAGTGATTCAGAGCATGTCTCACTATTTGGGGTATCCAAGTTATGGAATGGATAATTTTAAAAGTCAACTTGGAACCCTATAGTTAATTTTTAATTACTCTATTATTTCCAAAACAAAAAGCCATAAATAAATTATGACTTTTAAAATTAATATAAATTTATATGTATTAAATATTCCCCTGTTGTTTTGCTAGTAAATTATGTATATAAAATCCAACCATATCTGAAACATACCCTAGTACTGCTCCACATAATAAAGCTGGTATTACAGCCTTCCAATTTCCCGATGTAGCAAAAGTACAACAACATCCACAAAAGGCTCCTGGTATAAACTCTAATTTTTTAGATTTTGCTTGTATACACATTACAAAAGAAAAGAATCCAGTAAAGAAATATCCCCAATATGAACTAACAAAATAAGATGAACATATCATAATTGCCATTGCCCAAAGTACTCCACTAAGATTTGCAAAAATAGATTTTTTAAATCCATTAAAATTTCCACCAGATGCAAAATAGCTTGTACATCCTATAAACCCAATCCAACCTATTAGCCCCATAGAATCGCTTATCCATGCCCATAAGCCTGAAAATATTCCTACACTAATAGCTGTAATAGTTGATCTGCTCATTAACTATCTTTCTCCTCTCAGATAATAGAAATTAATTTCTAAATTATCTTTTTATCTTATGTATAATATAATTATAAAAAAAACAAAGCTCCTTTTACATAAAAAGGAGTAATAAAAATAAAATTATATCATTAAACATATAGGTAAACAAGCCTACCTTTAAAAATTATTCAATAACCTTTTAAAAATATTTTTATATACTTTAAAGCCATAAAAACACTAAAAATACCGTTAAATAATTAGAAGTTATAACGGTATTTTTACTAACTTAGCTTTATTTTTAATTAATTTTTCCACTCTCTTTTTAAAATCGAATAAACAGCTAAACTAGAATATCTATTATTTCTAATTTGAACTTCTCTTAATGTTCCCTCATAAGTCATTCCACATTTTTGCATTACTTTTCCTGATGCCACATTATCTATATCATGTTTGGCACAAATTCTATTCATTCCAACTTCTTCAAATAGATATTTTATTATTGCTTTAAAGGCTTCTGTTGTAATACCTTTATTCCAATATTGACTTGAAATACAATAACCAATTTCACAAGCCTCATTGGCATCTTCTAATTTAACAATTGATATATTTCCAATTGCTTCCTTAATGTCCTTCAGTTCTATTACCCAATTATAATCACTTATATCTTCATATTTAGGTATCCATAAATTAACAATTTCTTCTGAATCTTTAATATCTCTGTGAGTTTGCCAAGATAAATACTTTGTTACCTTATCATCACTTCCCCAATTTTTGAACATATCAATTGAATCCCTATATTCAAATTTTCTTAAAATAAGTCTATCAGTTTCTAGTAAAACAGTACCTGTATGTTTCATCGCCATTCCCCCTTTATTATTTTCATATCCACCATGTTTTTTGAATATTTCTATTTATTATACATAAATATTGTCAAATAGCAATAAATTTTTTAATAATAATTATATAAATAGATTTAAAATTGAATAATTATAACCAAAAATAAGGTTGCAGTTTTATTCTGCAACCCTATCTTAATATTTTAAAGTTAAAGTAAATATATCTTTAGCAATTTTTTACTATAACCTTATATTTTTTTAGCTACAAGAAGAAATCTATGTTCTGTTCCTTCTATATATCCAACTTCCTTTATTTCTTTATCTATCTTACATAAGTTTTCAAAGCAATTATCAACAGAAAAATTTGGGAAGTCCCATTCTATTATCTTTGCAAAATATACTAATGCACCTGTATCGTAAAAACGTATTGGTGTAAATGATTCTTCTGATTTAATAATCTCAAATCCTTTATTTTCAAAAGCTTTAATATTATTTTTCAAATTGTTATTAGGATATAATGGTTTAAAATTATTAATCACTTTTTCTGATAAATCAACATCATTTTTTGCCCCCACTTGTTGAGTAATAAAATATCCACCTACCTTTAATATTCGTTTAATTTCACCAACATCAAAGGATTCATGTCTATTAATTATGATATCGAAAGAAGAATCCTCAAATGGCAATTTACAATCATCAACCACCTGTTTAACTGTTATTCCAAGTGGTTGTAATTTTTCCTTGCAAATTGCAACATTAGGTTGGTATGACTCCGTTATAGCTGTATTGCAAAATGGATGATTTAAAGTAAGTAGGAATTCTCCTCCTCCTGTTCCCATATCTAAAAGTTTATATTCTTCTTTTAAATAGGATAATAAAATTTTTTCATAATCCCATGGTATATTCTCTCCATCCCATCTACCATTGATATATGAAAAATCCCATCCTTGAAATACTTGATTTTCCTCATTTTTAAAATAGTTTTTTAATTGTTTTCTATTCATTTAACTACTCCTTTTCATATATAATAATTTAATTAGAAAAGCAGTGCAGTTAACTGATAACAAATATATTATTCTCTCGGCACAATCTGCTATCAGATTATATCAACTGCACCGAGTATTTACTTAATTTGTGTATCATAATAAGTTTCACCCCTTTCAAAGATTTTAAAAAATCTATTCCTTACATTATATTTTAAATAATATATTTAATTCAAAAACAAATCTTTAATTTGTTAAATAAATTATGTCACGTAATTTTTAACTGACCAATATTGTTGAAATGGTTATTACTAACTATTTAAAATCGTATTCTCATAATAAAATAAGCAAAGAACCAGCACCTGATAGATAGACTGTTATTTAATTGAAGTACTGGTTCTTTGCTTGATAATTTACTTTATCTAGCCTTTTTATTGAGTACAAATTTTTTATGGTTGTATATCCTAAATGAACCTGTCCTTCTTGTTACGGCTGAATACTTTGAATATAATCTTAACTAATCTTATTCTATTAAATACATATTTTTCTACTATTCATATAAGGAAACAAAACTATGATTTAAACCCTATAAATTAATTTTAATATTTCATCAATTACACCGTCTAATTCATATTCTTTTGGTATAAGATTTAATGTATCTTTAATTAAATTAAAACAATTTTCCAAACTAGTTTTACTTTCATTTATACATATAATTGAATCTATTTTTTTCTCTAAATTTTCCGGTTTAATTTTTAAATCTTCCACTATATGTTTTGTCCACTTCCAATCTGGTTCCCACTGCATGTTTACTGCATACAGCACCCTTAGAATTCTTTGAATGTCTGGTATCATTCTTTGCAAAAATGGTATTTTATCATCTCGCTTTGCTAACATTTTTCTAGATTCTATAGCTAATCCTACTGTCCATGGTTTTATAGTTTCTAATATAATATCTTTTGCAAGTTTAATTGGATAATTTTCTAATTTTTCTTGTAAAAATTTCAGATTATTATTATCTCTTATAAAAATTGCATTTTTAAATGTTGATACTAGTAATAATTTTTCATGACTATTTACTTTTCCATCAAGTATAAGTTCTAAATTTGTTTTCATATTTTCTATCTTCTGCCACCCAGCTTCAATCCAATATCCTTTATATTTAAATATTATCCATGTAGAACCATCCCAAAGTGGCATTCCATAGGGATATAACTCTGTTCCTCCAAGTTCTTTAATCCAATTTATTATAGTTTCTTCTTCTACCTTTTCATCAGTTAAAAATTCTATCTCAACATCAGAATCCTCATCAGCAAGGTTTCTAGACACAGACCCTACAATAACTATTTCTTTTCCGTATTTTATTGGACACTTGCTTGCTACTTCTTTTGCCAACTTAATTCTTTTCTCACAATTATCATTAAACATTTTTTTACTCATAACTCCCCCTATATTCCTATAAAATTTTATACCTTAAATACTTTTAAACTATGAAAATATATTTCTTAACATTATATTTTCACATATTCCTACCTTTATATTAATCCTAAATTTTATAAATTCAAAGTAACTTTTTTAAAAATTCAATATTTTCTGTATAATAGTCATTTGCTTTAACAAATGACCAACTGCAATGATCGATAACCATAGCTATTAAGAAATATTTTATATTCTTATAAAAATCTTCTTTTATATTCATATATGATTTATACCCATCAATAAAACATTTTTCATATTCCTTATTTTTAATAAAATACTTAAAATAAAGATTAGCTAAATCATTTTCGTAATTATCAGGATAGCTATGTTCAAAATCTATTAAAGCATTAATTTTATTTCATTCTCATCATAAATCATAGCATCCTCACATAACCACTTTATAATATGTTTATCATTTCATTAACTTTTCTTTTTCCTTATCTATTATTTTTTTATCAAGTCTTTCAAATAATATGTGAAAATCTTTAATTTCTTTACCTGATATAAGTTCAATACTTTGCCACTTATCTCCTTCAACATCTAACCATTTTTTAATCTTTTGCGATGATTCAGGTAAAAATGGATTTAGTAAGTTAGCTATGTTTAGGCATAATCAAATAAATAATAAGCCAGTATTCTCGCCTATTTGCCATGAATACTTCGTCGACAAAATCCAGCCATAGCCCTACTATGACTGGATTTCATCTCCTTGTCTCATGACAGACATGCTTCGAATCTTTGACCGCTTATTTCTTTTCATATGCCTTATTATTGAATATAATCAATTATATATTGTTGTTTTACATTCATCTAAATTAGAATTAATAGTAATCCATGGTGTTTTTTCATCAAAATATTTGTTGATACTTCTTATAAAACTAAAAATTTCTTCAACTGCTATTTTAAAATTTCCATTCTCTATATGGTTTCCAACTGAATAATATAAATATTTAATTTTTTTATGTGAATTTATTAAGAAAAAGTACCTTAATGCATCTGAATTATAATTTTCTACTAAATCAGGTACATATACGTGATAAATCTATTTATATTTTTTTACTTATACATTATTAAAGTTCGGTAATAATCATTTTCAGAAAGACCATATGAACCTTTTATTACTTGATATTTCACATCAATTATTTCGTATCCATCATCTTGCATAGAACTTACTATGCTATCTATTTCATTTGTATACTTATTTGCGCACTCTAATTCTTCATTTGAAAATTGATTTTTATTATTTATCATAACAATATGAACCTTACCATCTTTTTCTTTTAAAAACTTCTTAATTTTATAGTAACCATTTGCCATTCGCTCATTAATAAATTGTACCCATTCATCAACACTATCTTTTACCACTAAAACTTCATATTCATCCACTATAGTTTCTAAATCAATATTTCCAAGGCTTTTTTTTACTTTTCTTAAATTAGAGTAGTACATTTTTTTAAATAACATTTTGCTCTATTTTAACTCCACAATTACAACAAAACTTAGAACCTTCACTAATAGATGCTTTACAATTTTTACAATTAATACTCATATCATACTCTCCTTATTTTATCTTTAGTCTTTTCATATATATAAACTCCCAATCTCCCACTAACTTTTAATATAACATTTAATAACAGGTTTAGATGCTCCAATGGAGTAGACCACCATTACCTAAAATTCTATGATTGTGAACTAAATTCCCTCATATCTTATGAACGATTTTTTGTTCTTTAATTTTTTACACATTTTATTTATACACTCTAATAATTTTAATATTAAAAGGTTTAATTAGCTGTTCTAAAGGTTCAGTACCTCCATAAGGATATGACCATGGCTCAAAACACAATCTCCCAATTCCGTTTTCACCAATTTCACAGCCTATAATCTCATATTCTCCTGTTGTTATTGCATCAATTACTGATTCAAAATCCCATGGTTTATCAATAAGATGTAAATATCTACTTTCTTCTGCAGTTGAGTAATACAATTCCCAAAAATCTTTTATTTCCTGTTCCGTTGACCACCAAAAATAATTTAATTCATCCTTATTATAAAAATCTAATATTGTTGGATCATCACAATCTAATTTATTTAAATCCTTTTTCTTCTTTACATAATTGATTAACTTTGAAATTCTTTCAAATATCAAATTATCTTCATATGTAAATTCAATAAAAAAACTCATATTAACACCTCAATAAATATTATTTTTTAAATAAAATTATCAATTTTATAACATTACCATTATATCAACATTTACCATATAAAATATTTACAAATATTATAATATCATAGATTTTGTTATTAAATTTGTCAAAACTAAAGAAACCCCTAAAAGGAGTTTCTTTAATTCATACTTTAAAATATTCTATAGTTTTTGTATAAACATTTCATAAATCAAAACTAATTTTTAACAAATTCCCTTAATCTAAAACTACCTGCTGTAAAAAATACTACTGCCATTAAAATTATAATAAAGCTTGGTATTATAATTTCACCTGTATCTAATATTTTAATTAACCATGTAAATGGAGAAAATGCACTTATTCTTGTTAACATTATAGGAACATTTTCTAAAGATTCCATCTGTGAACTAACGATTCCTATTCCAAATGATATTAATCCAAAAACGACTAAAAATAAGCTTGCTAAAGTTTTATTTTTAATCCACCTTGTTACAGCTAATATTATAGATGTTGTAATTAAACTGCCTAAGAATATAACAAAAATTCCTTGAATTACATTATAGTTTGAAATTCTTAATAAAAATATTAATATTGAAAATGCTATACTACTTAACAGACCTTGAATTATAAATGTTGATAAAAATAAACTTCCAAGTATTATTCTATCTGAATTACCTGTTGATACTGCTCTTTTTAATACATTTTGATCTTTAAGGTTAATAATTTCTTCTGTAATAATAGAACCACCAATCATCATAAAATAACATAGCATTGATATAATCATCCTATATTCTGATTTATCCGTTATATCATTTTCTTTAATAATGGTTTCAATGGCATTGGTACTTAATCCTTTACTAATATCTTCTTGTAAAATACTATTTATATAATCAGTTATAATATTTTCTGACATTATTGTTCCGTTAGTTTTTTCTTTAACATAAAACTTAATTTTAGGAACGATACCACCTTCTAATATCTCTTTAAAATCTTTTTCTATAACATAAATTCCACCTAATTTATTATCACGAATTAAATTAATATTATCTGACACTTCTCCATTTAATATATCAACACTATATTTTTCATTTAATTTTGCAATAATATTACTAGAATACTCTGAATTACTTTTATCTATAACTCCTATGTTTCCTCTAACTTCATTATCATCTGTATTTGTGAAAACCATCCCATATATAGACATAATTATAAAAATAGGAGCTATTGCCGTCATTACTACCATAAAAGGATTTTTAAGTTGTCTTTTAATATTAATTAATACTAATCTTATTAACTGCATCTCTTTTTCCTCCCATGAAAAATTATCTTTACTATAGCAATTAAAATCATAATAATTGAACCTATCAATGTAACTGCTAACCATTTACCACATCCTTGCAAATTTCCATTTAAATTATATAAAGAAAATGCATTGTTTAAATAGTGTGTTGGTGCAACAATCCCAGCTTTATTTGCTTTTATTCCAAATAATTCTCCTCCAATTATCGGTAACATAAATATCACTGTTCCTACTATTTTTCCATATTTGGCACCAAATAAAGTTGATATACATTTAGATATTGATGCTGATAATATAGTTCCAACTAGTATTAATATAATAAGATGTGCAAAATTCCCTAAAAAACTTATACGTAATATTCTAAAGAACATAACATATATGATAAGTATAATAAATACATATACTAATGACGCTACATATTCAATAAAAAAATATTCTATCTCACTTATTGGTGTTGCACCTATTCTTTTTCCTAAATTAATACTTACATCTGCATACCCACTTTGGATTAATGTATATGTCTGCATAATTATTACAAATCCAATCATAGATGCTGCCATTTTTTTATAGGAATTGTTTTCATTAGGTGTATCTATTATTATGCTTTCTATTATTGATTCATCTATTATCTTATTTAAACTTTTCTTGTCTTTACCTGATAATTCTACATATAAATTTTGATGATATTTATCTAGGATAGATTTTAACGTATTTGTAACTAAACCTTTTTCTTCTACTTTTTTATTTATAGTTATACTTCCTTTATTTAAAGATAAAATATTATTTTCATAACCTTTATCTATTATTATTTCAACCTCTGGTTTTGTTTCTACAATACTTACAATATCTTTCATTTCCTTGCTATTTAATAATTCTATAAGCCCTTTTGACATATCACTATTATCTTTATCAATTATTTGGGCATCTACAGGTTTTAACTTTAACGGATTATCATTGTCAGTATTTTGTACAAACCCCATAAAAGTTGCAAGAACAATAGGAAACAATATAAAATATAATATTGTTACACTGCCATTTGCAATCATACTTTTTAGTGTAGTTTTTATATAATAAAATAGCTTCATCTAATTAACACCTCTAATCCCTTAATGTTTTACCTGTTAATGATAAAAATACATCTTCAAGCTTTACTTCTTCATAACTAATTTTCTTTATATTTATATTTTGTTTTTCTAATAATGCAAGTACATTTGCAAGTTTAAAATCTAAATTAATAACTAAAGTAATAATTCCATCTTTATCAGATACCTTTATAACTCCATCTACTTTGTTTAATTTCATAATTATTTCGCCACTTACATTTTCTGCCTCAATCATAACTTTGTTATTAGAAAATACAGCTGCTTTAATCTCATTCTTACATCCATACGCTATTTCTTTTCCTAAATCAATTATGAATACATTCTTGCAAAGCTCCTCAATCTCTTCCATATAGTGTGAAGTATATATTACAGTTGTTCCCCATTCCTTACATATATTTTTTATAAAAGAAAATATATGATTTCTCGATTGTGGATCTACTCCAACTGTAGGTTCATCTAAAATTAAAACCTTAGGATGGTGTAAAATAGACACTGCTAGATTTAATCTCCTTTTCATACCACCTGAATATTTTTTTACTTTTTGTTTTTTCTTTTCTTCTAAACCTGTTATTTTAAGAACTTCTTCTATTCTTTCTTTTAAAAGTTTGCCTTTAAGACCATATAATGCTCCAAAAAACTCTAAATTGGTTAAAGCATTAAGCTCCTCCATTAGAGCTAATTCTTGCGGAACATACCCTATACACTTTTTAGCCTTAATTGGCTCCTTTAAAATATCATATCCACACACTTCAATAGTTCCACCATCTGGAGTTAATAGTCCAGTCATTATATTTATTAATGTTGACTTTCCTGCACCATTTGGACCGATAAAACCAAATATCTCTCCTTCTTTTACTTCATAATTGATATTATCTAAAACTAATTTATCATTAAATCTTTTTGTTACGTTTTTTACTTTTATAATGCTCATAAAAAAACCCCCTTAAGTAATTCCTTAATCCTATAATAAGGCATTACTAAGGGGACAACTATAACTTAAAGTCACTAAAACACATGACTTAAGTCACTATTCCATTTTTAAAAGCGAAAATAGCAATTTGAGTTCTATCTCTAAGATCTAATTTAGAAAGTATGTTTGTAATATTATTTTTTATTGTTCCTTCTGATAAAAATAATTCTTCTGCAATTTCTTTATTACTTAATCCACCAGCAATTGCTTTAATTATTTTTATCTCTTTTTCTATAAGATTATATTTATGTATATCTTTTTTAATTACTGTATTAATTCCTATCATTTCTATTGCTACGTCAGGATGAACTACCATATTACCCTTATATGCTGTCTTTATTCCATTATAAATAACATCATGTGAACTATCCTTAAGCATATATCCAAAAGCACCATATTTTAATGCTTCTTGAATATACTCTTTATCTTTAAATGTAGTAAGAATTATTATCTTTATTTTTGTAAACTGCTCTTTAATAAGTCTTGTTCCCATAACGCCATCACATTCTTTCATCCTTATATCCATAAGGACAACGTCTACATCTGTGTTTTTACAAATTTCTAAAGCTTTATAACCGTTTTCAGCCATACCAACAACTTCAATATCATCAAATGTAGAAAGCATTACTTTTAAACCTTCTCTTATTAATTTTTCATCATCCACAATTAAAAGTTTAATTTTGTCCATTTTTACCTCTCCTCTTCTCTTGAAACTGTAATTTTAACAAAAAAACCATTTCCATAACTTGATTTTATATCTACAACTCCTTCTATTTCTTCAGCTCTTTCTCTAATACTTTTAAGACCAACTCCACTTTCTTCAATCTTTGATGTTCCTATTCCATTGTCCTTAAATGATATTATAAATTCATCCTTAGTAAAATTCATGATGACTTTCACCATTTTTGCCTTACCATGCCTTAATGAATTTGATAACACCTCTTGAGTTACCCTATATAAATGATTAGCTTGTTTTGTAGACAGATTCCAGTCCCCTTTTGATATAAATGTTTTAACTTGAACACCTGACATTTTCTCAAAGTTATTGCATACCTCTTTAATTCTTAAAATACCTTGATAATCATCATATTCATCTGGCTTAAGCTCATTTACTGCTCTTTTAACATCTTTAAAACTTTCATTAATAAACAATCTTAAATTCTTTGCCATATCTTTAACTTTACTATTTTCTTTTTGAGATACAGCTTCCATTGCAGATAATTGAATCATAGCTGTAGATAATGCATGTCCAACACTATCATGAATTTCTCTTGATATTCTGTTTCTTTCTTTTAATAAAGTAAGTTCTTCAATAGAATATACACATGCTTCTAATTCATTATTAGCTTTTATAAGCTTTTCTTCTGAAACTCTAAGCTTATCATAAAGATGTTGAGCTTCTATTTTTGTGCTATAAATTTTTGATATATAATTTAAAAGTATCAAAAATGTACTAAACAAAATAAAATATATGATAATCTGTTCAATATTTCTATTATCATTTATCAAAATTTCCATTAATAAAACTATTGTGCCTAAAATGTATTTAAATACTTTATTCTTTAAAGTAAATAAATCTATAGATACTCCAACCAAATAAAAAGCAATAATTCCTCCAAATTTCATTTGAGCAACAGGTATAACTAATAATTCTACTATTATTGAAATAATAACACTAAACTCTTTTTCTAAATAAAACATTCTTAAATGATTATTTATAATAAACATTAAAATAAAAACTAGGCATATAATACTTCTATTTTCTCCCTTTATAAATAACTGAAACATTAATATAAAAATCGTTATATACCTTATTAACAATAAATCTCTACTTCTTTTCATACTATTCTCCAATTTTAACTTTTACTAAATTTGTAATTTTTCTTGTATCATTTACCATATTTATATTAACATAAGTGTCATAATAAATTAAATAACTTTTATAATGATGTATAAATTTAAAAGAAACTGGACTAGCCCAATTTTCCCCCTTATTATAAGGTCTAACTTATTTTCTATAACTTATTCAAATACACTTTAATTATAATACATGAACATTTTGTATTCCTATTCCATAAACTTAAAATATATGTATTTTTTTAATTTCTAGATGAAATTTACAAATTATATTTTAATTTAAAGGAGGTGGTGTTATGGGTTATCACTTTAAAAATCTTGTTTTTGAGGGCGGTGGTGTTAAAGGCATTGCATATGTAGGTGCCTTAGAAGTGTTAGAAAGTGAAGGGATACTTAAAAATATTAAGCGAGTTGGTGGAACGTCTGCTGGAGCTATTATTGCCCTTTTAGTGGGTTTAGGATATACCGTTAATGAAATTGAAATTGAATTAGAAGGGTTAAATTTAAAAGATTTTATGGATGCAGATATAGGTGCAATTAGAAACATCTATAGGTTATTTTTCAACGGTTATGGATGGTTTAAGGGTAATGCTTTTCTTAAATGGATAGAAAGAATAATTTATAAAAAAACTAACAATAAAAATTCTACGTTTAAAGATATTAAAAGTAATCCTGAATTTAAAGACATGTTTTTTCAAGGAACAAATCTATCGACCCATTTAGTAGAAACATTCTCTACTGAAGATAAATTTTGTGAAAATATGCCTATTAAAGATGCTATTCGTATTTCCATGTCAATCCCTCTAATTTTTAAATCCATTAAAAGAGACCATTATTACTATATAGATGGAGGAGTTCTATCTAATTATCCAATAAGGCTATTTGATAACATAAAATATGTACATGATGCACAACATTATTTAATTCCAAGTTATTATAAAAAATTTAAAAAACAAAATGAAACTATTATGTATGTATATAATAAGGAAACCTTAGGATTCAGATTAATTAATAAAGAAAATTTAGATATATTTACAGATACAGCCATACCCCAAAATTATAAAATCGATTCATTTTTTAATTTCTCATGGAATCTCATTACAACTCTTATGGAAAATCAAGAAAATACCTATCTAACTCAACAAGACAAAGATAGGACAATTTTTATAGATTCATTTAATGTGTCAACTGTAGATTTTCATATAGACTCCGATACTAAACAAAATTTAATTAACTCTGGAAAAATAAGTACAGAAATGTATATTAAAAATTACAATAATGATAAAAATACTCTACTCAGATATAATAAAAAAGCTCTACGAAGCAACATTATAACCAACTAAATAAACACTCAAAATTAAAAAGGTTTTGACATTTGATATTTTAATGTTGAGACCTTTTTAATAAAAATTTTATTTAATATTTGTATTTTTATTTTTATATTATTATAAAATAATACTTAAATTTATTTATATTTTATTTACTATAATAGTGCAAAAATACTTGAATAATTTTACAACTGAATAAAATAAAAAACATTTATGATAAATCCTTGTTATA